>NZ_JARANU010000016.1:0-82286 GCF_029889855.1 Halopenitus sp. POP-27
CGCCCGGACCCGCCCTTGATGAGCCGGAGGACCGTCACGCGCTCGGCGTCGACGGCGCGGTCCTCGGGAACCGGTGACCCGTCGACGAGCGCGGCGGCCTCCTGCGGGCTGTAGCCCACCGACCGGATCAGGTCGGCATAGGTGTCCTCGGGCGCGCAGGCGAGCTCGTGGGTCTCCTCGCCGACCACCTCGACGGTGACGTCCATACGAGCAGTAGGGGGCCGGACCGGGTTGAACCGATCGATTCTGGCGATCGGAGGACAGGGCGGCCGGGGTCCCGGTGTCGGGGCCAACGTCGCGGCTCCGGCTGCCGGCCTTGCGGCACCGGCGATCGACGCCCGGGCACCGACGGTCGACGTCTCGGTTCGTTTATGACCCTGCCGGCCGGGATTCACCGTATGAGCGAGCCAGAGGAGTCGACGGATCCCGACGGCGGGGACGGGACGGCGGAACCGGACGACGACGCGGGGACGGCCCCCGCGACGGCGACCGGGCGGGAGATCTGGATCGAGAAGTACCGCCCGCAGACGCTCGCGGACATCCACGGCCACGAAGACATCATCGAACGGCTCGAGAGCTACATCGAGCAGGACGACCTCCCCCACCTACTCTTCTCCGGGCCGGCCGGCGTCGGGAAGTGTGTTACTGGAGACACGCCGGTGCTGACGGGTGACGGCGTCCGGCGGATCGAGGACATCGTCGGCGACATCGACGGGTTTGCGACGCCGCCAAGCGATCTCTCAGTCGCGACGTTGACGGATCGAAACGAGTTCGAATTCGTCGCTCCCTCGGACGTGTTCGCGAAGGAAACGGACGAACTGGTGACGATCGAGACCCGAGATGGTGGCGAGTTCCAGGTGACGCCGGAACACAAGCTACACGTCATCACCGAGGACGGACTCGAGTGGGTTCCGGCAGCCGATCTGGAGGCCGGCGATCGAGTCGCGCGTCCGCTATCGCTTCCCGCACCGGAACCGTCGTCACTCCCGGAACCGGAACCGTCGTCGCCCTCGGAACCGGAGCCATCATCGTCACCGAGTATGGGGACGCAGTCGCAGCTCCGCTGGTTCGAGGAGATGGATCCGGACCGCACCGAAGTCACGCTCGCGGGGGAGTCGCTTTCGGGCCGGATCTCGACGCTCGACGTCGAGTGGGCGACCGGATCGGTGACGAAGCCGATTCCGCTCTCCGAGCTTCACGCGTGTGACCTGCAGCCGAACGACTGGGTCCCCGCGGTGGAAGCGATCGAATACGTCAACGCCACCGGCCACCGATCACGGTCGATCACGCCACCGACCGCCGTGACGCCGGAGCTCGCGCGGTTCGTCGGACTCACGATCAGCGAGGCACAGATTGATGGCGGTCGGATCAAGTTCTACAACACCGACGAGGAACTCCTCGATGCGTTCGAAACCACCGCACGGACGCTCTTCGGGGTGGATACCGAACGCGGCCGTCAGAAGGACGTTCCATACGTTCGCATCGGTTCACGAACGCTCACGCACTATCTCGAGGCGGTCTTCGACGTCTTCGCCAGCGCATCGGGTGCTGGGACGTCGGCGATCGGTTCCGCGATCGTCTCGGCGGACGACGCCTCGCGAGCGGCGTTCCTCCGTGCCGTCTTCGACGCCGAGGCTCATATCGCGGCAAACGGGAGCATCGAACTCACACAGCGAAACGCGGACCACATCACGTTGGTGGCCTACCTGCTTTCAACGTTCGAGATCCCGTGCCGGCGAAAAACGGCCCGAAAGGCGGCGACGAACGGAACCGGGATCGAACGGACCTATCACACCCTCTACATCTCGGGAGCGAACGCTCTCGAGACGTTCGCCGACCGGATCGGCTTCTCGATCGGATATAAGGCCGACCGCCTCCACGAACACGCCGCCAAGGACGCGAATCCGAACCACGACACGATCCCGGCACAGACGGTGCTTCGGGAACTGTGTGACCGCCTCGACATCCCCGTTACCGACCACCTCCCGAAATCACTGAATCCGGAGACGCCCGGACGGGAGCGGTACTGTGCGGTCCTCGACGACGTCGTTACGACCGCAACCGACCGGATCGAGGACGTTCAGCGAGGACTGGAGCGGCTCGAGCGACTGGAGCCGATGATCGCCGAAACGACCAGCCTCCCCGCGACGTGGGTCGGCACACGAAGCGACCTGGAACCGATCGAGACGCGGTCGGCGATCGCAGACTCGACCGGCGTTCGATCCGATCGGCTCCTCGAATACAGCGACGGGCGACGAACTCCGTACGCGACGCGTGCACTGCAGGTGCTCGATGAGCTCGACCGACCGCTCGAGAAGACGGCACTCGAGACAGTCCAAGCGGAGCTACGGACCTGCCGGGATCTGATCGGCGCCTCGAATGAGGAGATCGCGGCGGATCTCGCGTTCGGGTCCTCGGATCTACCAAACCTGCTGAACACCGACGATCACGCGGTACGAACTGTTACACGGTTCGAGCGCGTCGCCGAGCAGCTTCGGGCGGCGGCGCTGGACCGGCTGTCGGTCGAGACGATCGAACTACTCGAGACGGCGAGTCGGATCGCCGATGCGGACCTCTACTACGATCGGGTCGAGTCGATCGACCGCGTCGAGACCCAGGAACGGGTTTACGACTTGACGGTCCCGGAGACTCGGAATTACGTCGCCGGTGAGGTCCCGACCGTGATGCACAACACCACCGCCGCAACCGCTCTCGCCCGCGAGATCTACGGCGACGACTGGCGCGGGAACTTCCTCGAGCTCAATGCCTCCGACCAGCGCGGGATCGACGTGGTCCGGGATCGGATCAAGAGCTTCGCGCGATCGTCGTTCGGGGGATACGACCATCGGATCATATTTCTTGATGAGGCCGACTCGTTGTGCGTTCCGCCAGGGACTGAAGTGGTAACGGGATACCCATCGAAACCGAAGGTGAAGCCGATAGAGGAGGTAAGCACGGACGGTGAGCCGATCCCATCGGTTGACTTCGAGACGAACGAGATCCAGTCGGACGCCGGTCGTCTCGTTGACTCCGGGATCGCGGACTTCTTCGAGATCGAACTGGATGACGGGCGGACGCTGCTCGCGAGCCCGACCCATCCGTTCTTCGTGGTCGGCGAGGGCGGGAGACTCGTCGAGAAGGAGCTGCGGGAGCTGTCCCCGGGAGACGAGATCGCGGATTTTAAGGACGACATCGGAGTGTCGCGGTGTGACGTCTGTGGGTCGTGGGCTGCCGGACGGTTCTGCTCGATCGACTGCAAGAACGAGGGGCACAGCCGGGAGATGAGTGGTGAAAACAACCCAATGTACGGGACGGAGTGGTCCCAAGAGCGGCGAGAGAAGATCGTCGAGGCACTCTCCGATGGACGACTGGCCGGCGAACGCAATCCGAACTACGGGGGAGACTTCCACGGGACCCACGTCTGGGATATGGACGCGGAGACGGTCGAACGAGTCCGTAAGTCGATCAGCGAAATGCGATCGGGAACGCCGTGGGAGGAGTGGGTCGTCGATGCCGATGCTGAGGAAACCAAGCGGAAGATCGGAGAGGCATCTGCGGAGTGGTGGCGGAATCTTGATGCCGACGAGCGGGCCGAAGTCATCGAAAAAAGCGTCGAAAACTGCGATTATCCGGTCTGTGATATCACCGGCGATAACAATCCAATGCGCGATCCCGAGATCGCGGCAAAGGTCTCCGAGGCACTGAAAGGACACGAACCGACGGGTGGGAACGTCAGACACAGCGAGGAACTCGGCCATCTCGTCCGCTCCAATTGGGAATACGAGGTCGGGAAGAAATTACAGGAGGCCGGCATCGAATACGAGTATGAACCTGCCTTCGAACTGTCGGATTCAGTATATCATCCCGACTTTGTCGTCGGCGAGACGGTGATCGAAGTGAAAGGGGTGGCCAAACTGTGGGGGCAGACGGAGAAGGTAGAGGAGTTCCTCGAAACGTACGGTGATAAGTACACATTCGTCGTCGTCGGTGACGGGGAACTACCGCATCACGAACACTACGAGAAGGACGAGTTCGAGGCTGCGGTACTCACCGACGGCGGTCTCGAGTCGGTTCGAACCGCGGAGATCAACAGCATCGAGTACAGCCACCGCGGGAAGGCGTACAACATCAGTATGGAGGGAACGCCGAACTTCATGCTCGCGAACGGCGTGTTGACGCACAACACCGATGACGCCCAGTCAGCGCTTCGCCGGACGATGGAGCAGTTCTCGGACAACACGCGGTTCATCCTCTCGTGTAACTACTCCTCGAAGATCATCGATCCGATCCAGTCGCGGTGTGCCGTCTTCCGGTTCTCGCCGCTGTCGGACGAGGCGATCGCGGCCCAGGTCCGGGAGATCGCCGCCGCTGAGGACATCGAGGTGACGGAGGCGGGCGTCGACGCGCTCGTCTACGCCGCAAACGGCGACATGCGTCGCGCGATCAACTCCCTCCAGGCGGCCGCGACGACCGGTGACGTCGTCGATGAACAGGCCGTCTACGCGATCACGGCGACCGCCAGACCGAAGGAGATCGAGTCGATGGTCACGGACGCGCTCTCGGGTGACTTCTCGAAGGCGCGCGCGACCCTGGACACGCTGCTCACGGAGACCGGGATGGCCGGCGGCGACGTGATCGACCAGCTGCATCGCTCGGTCTGGGAGTTCGACCTCTCCGAGCGCGAGGCGGTCCGGCTGATGGAGCGGATCGGCGAGGCCGACTACCGGATCTCCGAGGGGGCGAACGAGCAGGTCCAGTTGGAGGCGCTGCTGGCCGCGCTCTCACTGCCCGAGGAGGACGGAACCGCGGCCGGGGATGCCGGCAACGGCGGCGATTCGGGATCAGGGACGACCGAGCGCCGCCACTCCGACGACGGGGAGGCCTGAGCGTCGCCGATGCTCACGGTCGTCTCCGACACACACAGCACGGACGGTCATCGCCTGACTGGACGCACGCTGCGTGCGATTCGGGAGGCCGACGTCGTGATCCACGCCGGGGACTTCCACCGCGAGCCGGTGCTCGACGCGTTCGACGCGGAGACGGACACCCTCCGTGCGGTGTTCGGGAACAACGCCGACGCCGCGATCCGCGACCGGCTGCCCGAGGCGCGAACCGTCGAGTACGCCGGCGTCAGGTTCGCAGTGACCCACACCCGCCGCGGCGGCGAGACGGCGCTCGCGCTGTTCGGCCGCGAACGGGCCGCCGACGTCGTCGTCTTTGGCCACAGCCACCGACCGACGGTCACTGAGGCGGGCGACGTGACGCTCGTGAATCCGGGGAGCCACGCACAGCCGCGCGGCAACAGACCGGCACACGCCGAGTTCGAGCCGATCGATGGCGACGGCGGTCTCGAGGGACGGCTGGTGACGCCCGACGGTGACGTCTTCGAGCGGTTTCGGGTTCACGGGACCCCGGCGCAGGAGTGAGAACTGCGACCCGGGAGCGAGTGATCGTTCCCGCGGACGCGGGTCACGACCCGGGAGTGACGTGCGGATCGGCCAGTGTGGATCTGGGCAGCCGGCTCTCGGGACGGGACACTGAAAAGGGTCGACGACACCGCGCTCGGCGATCGGGACGGAGCACGGGACGGGAGACGGGGGGTCGTGCGGTCGGTGGTGGGGGTTCGAATCGCGTCGATCAGGCACGACGGTGGGGGGTCGTCGATCGCACGTCGTGGGGGGACACGACGGGTGTATCGGGGGTGTCGTTCGTCGCGTGCTCGTGATGGTGGTTCGTGGGAAGATCGCGGCTGACGGTCGGCGACGCGTGACCGCGTCACGGCGTCACGACCGCGATCGGAGGGCCGAAGCGGGTGTCGCGAGTGAATCAACGGTTGCGGGGAGTATATATCCGCGCTAAGAACAAACGACGGTTTTAGTCACACATCGATCGGCGGCGTTGACGCCGACCGGGACGCCGAAACGCATAACACCACGCCGGAAGTAGCCGGGTGATATATGGACTCGCCCGATCCACTGTTCATCGGCCTGCTGATCGCGTTGGCGGGCTTTTTCCTCTTCGCGTACCTCCTCGTCCGACGCACGCTGTTGAGCCTGCGTGAGGGCTACGAGGACGGACAACGGTAACGATGGCACTCGAAACAACCGCCACGTTCGCCGTTGCAGGGCTCGCAAGCCTCTTCATGGCGTGGGCCATCGGTGCGGGATCGTCGGGGTCGACGCCGTTCGCGCCGGCGGTCGGCGCCAACGCGATCTCCGTGATGCGGGCGGGGCTCGTCGTCGGCGTCCTCGGCTTTCTCGGCGCGGTGCTGCAGGGTGCAAACGTCACCGAGGCGGTCGGGACGGAACTGATCGGCGGCGTCACGATCACCGCGGGCGCGGCGATCGTCGCGCTGCTGACCGCGGCCGCACTCGTCGCGATCGGGGTCTTCACCGGGTATCCGATCGCCACGGCGTTCACCGTCACGGGAGCCGTCGTCGGCGTCGGTCTCGCGATGGGCGGGGCACCGGCATGGGCAAAATACACCGAGATCGCCACGCTCTGGGTGCTCACCCCGTTCGTCGGCGGCGGGAGCGCGTACGTCGCCGCTCGGGCGCTACAGAACGACCGGATCCCCGAGCGGGCTCTGACTGGGGTTCTCGGCGGAATCGTCGGCGTCATCCTCGGAAACATCGGGTTCGCGTTCCTCGGCGCCGCGGACGAACAGGGGTCACTCGCGGGAACGGTCGGTTCGGGTCTCCCGGTCGGGTCGCCGTTCGGGATCGACCTCGGGCCGATCCTCCTGACGCTCGCGTGTGCAGCGATCGTCGGCACTGCCGTGTATCTCGACATCGGTCGCGACCGGGACGGCGGTCAGCGACGGTTTCTGCTGGCGCTCGGCGGGCTCGTGGCGTTTTCGGCCGGCGGGTCACAGGTGGGCCTGGCGATCGGGCCGCTGGTCCCGATTCTCGATGAGGCCGCGATCCCCCTCTGGGCGGTCCTCGTCGGCGGCGGATCCGGACTCCTGTTGGGGTCCTGGACCGGGGCGCCGCGGATGATCAAGGCGATCGCCCAGGACTACGCGTCGATGGGCCCGCGACGGTCGATCGCGGCGCTCATCCCCTCGTTCGCGATCGCACAGACCGCCGTCGCGTTCGGCATCCCCGTCTCGTTCAACGAGATCATCGTCTCGGCGATCGTCGGGGCCGGCTACGCGGCCGGCGGGGCCGGCGTCAGCAAGCGGAAGATGGGCTATACGGTGCTCGCGTGGATCGGGTCACTTGCGGTCTCGTTGACCGTCGGCTTCGGTGCGTACTGGCTGCTGGCGGCGATCGGTGTGGTGTGATCACTGGCGGCGATCGGTGTGGTATGCTCGCGATGAGTCCGGGTCCGGAGCCAACGCCCGTCAGTTCGGGTCGGACTCCGGCGGTTGTTCGACCGGCGCGTCCTCATCCTCGACCTCGACGGACGCCTCGGCTCCGTACTCGTCGGTGACGGTCACGCGGGCCTTCATGATCCGCGTGTTGTCGACGCGCTCGATCCGGATATCGACCCCGTCGTAGGCGATCGACTCGCCCTCCTCGACGAGCCGGCCGGCGCGGTTGAAGACGAAGCCGGCGAGCGTCTCGAACTCCTGGCCCTCCGGGAGGTCGATCCCGAGGATCTCGTTGACCTCGTCGATGTTCACTTCGCCTTGCACCATCGCGACGTTCTCCTCGATGAACTCGATCGGCTCGGGCTCGTCGCCCTCGAGGATGTCGCCGACGATCTCCTCGACCATGTCCTCGAGCGTGATGATCCCCTCGGTCGTCCCGAACTCGTCGATGACGATGACCATCTGGAGCCGGTTGTCCTGCATCTCCTCGAGCAGTTCATCCGCGTTCTTCGATTCGGGGACGTGCAGCGTCGGCTTGACGACCCGTTCCAGGGAGGGTTCGCCCTCGGCGTACCGGAGCTCACGGACCAGGTCCCTGACGGTGACGACGCCGACGATGTTGTCGAGGTTCCCCTCGTAGATCGGGACGCGCTCGTGGTCGGACTGGACGCACGTCTGGATCGCCTCCTCGACGCTGGCCGACTTCGAGACGGCGGTGACGTCGAGCCGCGGCGTCATCACCTCCTTGGCGATCGTGTTGTTGAACCGGAAGATCCGGTCGAGCATCTCCCGTTCGTCCTCCTCGATGACGCCCTCGCGCTCGCCGGTCTGGATGATGTTCTGGATCTCCTCGCGGGTGACGTAGGTCGACTCGATCGCCGCGCGGCCGCCCGTGATCCGATTGATGACGCGGGTGAGGTAATCGAAGAGGATCACGAGCGGGAGCAACAGCCACTCGGAGTACTGCAAGGGCCGGGCGATCCGCAGCGACCACGATTCGCTGTGTTCGACCGCATAGGATTTCGGCGCGGTCTCGGCGAACAGCAGGACGACGGCCGTGATCCCGAAGGTCGTCGCAACGATCGCCTGACCCTGCGAGAGGTAGAAGCCGAACATCGACGTGGCGATCGCGGAGGTCGCGATGTTGACGATGTTGTTGCCGACGAGGATCGTCACCAGGAGTCGATGCGGGTTCTCGCGGAGCTGTTGGACGGTCCGTGCGCCACGGACGCCCTCCTCGACGAGGTTGTCGACGCGATGTTTCGGCAGCGAGAACATCGCGATCTCCGAGGAGGAAAAGAAGGCGGACAGTCCCAGGAGCACGACGATCGTGAGCGTCCCGATGATCGTCCACGTCGTCGTACTGACCGCCTCGATCTGGAGGGGTCCGATGGCCAGCAGCATATTCGGCGACAAGCCCATTCTCGTTACACCTGCGGGTGGCAACGGTTAAATGATTACGTCTGACGTCCGGATCGTCCGAGCCACGCATACCGACGAACTCGACCGATCACCCGCTGCGGACCCGATGGCGACACGGTTACCCCGTCGGCGTTCATACTGCGTGATATGCCCGACCAGACGACCGACATCACGCTGTACCGGCTGCAGGCGTGCCCGTTCTGTGAACGGGTCGTGCGAACCCTCGACGAACTCGACCTCTCGTACCGGTCACGGTTCATCGAGCCGATGCACTCGGAGCGGAACGTCGTCAAACGCGTCTCCGGCGCGCGAACGGTCCCGGCGATCGTCGACGAGACGACGGGCGTGACGATGTCGGAGAGCGCGAACATCGTCGAGTACCTCGAGACGACCTATGGACAGGGAGGTGCCTGAGATGGTGGATTTCGACGTCGTCGAACTCCCGGAGACGGACCACGTCGAGGCGGGTGAGACCGCCCCCGAGTTCACCCGACCGCTCGTCACCGCGGAGTTCTGGGAGGACCGATCGCTGTCGAGCCTCCTTGAGAACGGCCCGGTCCTGCTCGTCGCGTATCCGATGGACGGCGCCTTCCCGGCGACGTACGTCTGGAACGAGATCGCCGACCGCGGATGGACCGATGCGATCGACGTGGTCGGGATCGGGATCTCGACGCCCTACGAGCACGGCACGCTGCTCGAGGAGCGCGACGTCGATGTCCGGCTGTTCTCCGATCCCGGCGCGGGGGTCCTCGAGAAGTACGGAGTCACCAACGACCTCGACGGAATGGCGGGGATCGTCGACGCCCGCCCCGCCGTCTTCGTGATCGACGAGGACCGAACCGTCCGCTACGCGTGGGTGTCCGCGGAACATCCCGAGTTCCCGCCCTATGACGCGATCGGCGAGGCGGTGGACGACCTGACCGCCTGATCCGCCGATGGACGACCAGCCACGAACGGCGGAACGGACGGGTTCGGCGGAACCGACGGAGACGGCTGCGGCACGCGAGGCTCTTCCCGAGGACGTCCGGTCGGCGATCGACCGCGCCACGGCCGCGGTCGCCGACGGCGATCTCGTGGTGTATCCCACGGAGACGGTCTACGGACTTGGCGCCGACGCGCTCGACCCGGACGCCGTCGAGCGCGTCTTCGAGACGAAGGGACGTGACCGCTCGAAGCCGCTCTCGTTCGGCGTCGACAGCGTCGAGACGGCGCTCGAGCACACGCGGCCGACCGAGCTGGAGGCTGCCTGTCTCCGCGAGTTCCTCCCCGGACCGGTCACCGTGATCGTCGAACGGGCGGCGACCGTCCCCGACGTGCTCACGGCCGGCCGCGACCGGGTCGGGATCCGGATCCCGGATCACCCGATCGCGATCGCGCTGTGTGCGGCCGCCGGGCCGATCACCGCCACGAGCGCGAACCGGTCGGGGACGGGAAGCGTCCGCAACCTGTCGGCACTCAACCCGGAGATCCGTGACGCCGCGGCGGTCCTGATCGACGGCGGCGAAACGCCGGGGACCGAAAGCACCGTCGTCGAGCCGGAAACGGGGACGATCCATCGACGCGGCGCCAATGCGGACGCGATCGCGGCCTGGCTCGACGATCGCTGATCGTGGCCTGGCTCGGCGATCGGTTGTGAAGCCGTCGACGGTGGGCCCCTTCCCGTCGGTCCACGACTACAGACCCAACCGGGAGCGCAGCGAACGCGTCTCGGTGCCGCACTGATCCCGATACTCGCAGGGCGGACACCGGTCGTCGGAAACCCGCGGCGGCGGCCCGTCGATCCCGCGAGTGGTCCGCAGCGCACGTCGATAGGCGGCCTTCGTCCGAACCGACAGCGTGACCTCGCGAACGATCCCGACCGCCGGGTACTCGACGAGAGCGCGGGGGATCGGCCGTTCTTCCTCCCAGGCGAGCGCCTTCGCGATCGCAACCGCCCGGACGGCCTGGGGCTCCCAGACGCCCTGATCGGGCGGCGTTCCGGGCGAGACGAGCGCCGGTAGCGGCGGATCGTCGGCGTCGTTTCCGGAGAGCACCTTATGTGCGATCCCGTGACAGGACCGACCGACGAGAAACGCCCGCGTCCGGTCCGGGATCGCGAGCGAGCGCCACGGGATCCCGAACCGCTCACGAAGGTCGCCGTCGCGAAGCGTCCGAAGGCGGTCGCGGTAGACGGTCGGCCGGACGTCGATCGGACGATCGACGAGGTCGGCATCGCTCGCTGCGACCGAATCCGGGTATCGAAACGCGAGGTCGATCCGTGACCGCTGTGCGTCGGGGATCGATCGGTCCGTCTCCCGGCGTGCGTAGTACAGCTGCCGCGGACAGTAGGCGGCACGCGTCAGGTCGCCGAAGGCAACCGATCCCGATGGAATGCGATCGGACCGGTCGGGTGATGCCGGACGCGTGGCGTGGCTGGACGACGCGGTGGCCGTCGCGTCGGTCGGTGGCGTCTCGGTGTCGGGATTGGTCGGTTGCGAGGGGGTGTCGGACACGGGCCGTCTGTGTCGGCTCCCGATATAAACCGTCGGACGGATCGGTCGCTCGGTGGCCGGCCGTCGTTCAAAAGGAGACGTCGGTTTCGATGTCCTCGGCCGCCTCGCGCAGCCCGTCCTCGCGAGCATCGGCGGCGAGCGATCCCTCGATGTCGGCGTCGGTGAGGAGATCGCGGAACTCATCGCGGAAGCGGTGGTTCGCGCGCATCGAGACGATGTCCGCCTCGGCGACGCGGCGGTACCGCCGGGCGGTCTCGGGATCGCTGGACAGCTCGGCGGCCAGCTCCTCGTCCGTGGCGTCCGTGAGCACGAGTCGCCTCACCTCGTCGTACGCGACCGGCGCCTCGCGGTCGGCATCGGTGACGAGATGGAGGTCCGTTCGCGCGCGGAAGACGTCCGTCGCGTCGGCGTCGACTGTGGCGTTCTCCCCGATCTCGATCGACTCGTCGTCGCCGATCGCCGCCGCGATGGCCGCGTCGGACTCATCGTCGAAGTACCCCCGGACGACGCGGGCGTAGGCGGCATCGGGGAGAGGCGTCGAGAAGCCGTATCGATCGCGCATCGTCGCGATCAGCTCGGCGAGCCGCTCCCCGACCGTCGCGTCGTCGCGGTCGAGCAGGGATCCGCGGTCGGCCGCCTGCCCCTCGGTGACCGTCTCCGAGCCGGTCGTGTCGACGAACAGGTCCCGGAGCTCCGCGGTTTTCTCGTCCATAGTGGCGGGAGAACGGGACAGAGGGCTAAAAACGTGTCCCCCACGGAACGACCGGATCGGTGATCAGGCGGAGTCGTCGAGTGATACTCCCCACGTGTTCTTGGAAGAATACTTAACGGCGCGGCGCAGACCGACGGGCAAGAGTTCAGTATGCCCAAAGTGAGCGTGGACATTCCGGAGGAGCTGTTGGACGACCTCGATCGGCACGTCGGCGGCGACGGCAAGTTCGTCAACCGCAGCGACGCGGTCCGGGCGTCGATCCGAAAGACGCTGGACCAGCTCGACGAGATCGACGAGCGGCACGGGCGGCTCGAGGAAGGCGCTGACGACGCTGATACCGCGGAGACGGAACGCCACGGGACGGCCGACGAGGGATCCGATGCGTAGCTCGGGGACACGGGGTGCAGCCGGCACGCCCACGGACCCGACCAGCACGGCGGCGATCGGCCAAGTTGCCCTCCTGGCCCTGTTCGTGACCGCGCTCGTGACCTCACAGTTGACCGCCGCGAAGATCCTCGCGATCCCGATCCCGATCACGCTGCCGGTCATCGGGCCGGAGATCGCGTTGCCGGGGGCGGCGGTGGCGTACGCGCTCACGTTCTTCGCCTCCGACTGTTACGCCGAGCTGTACGGGCGGCGGGCGGCGCAGGTAATGGTGAACGTCGCGTTCGCGATGAACTTCGTCGTGCTTGCGCTCGTCTGGTCGACGATCGCCGCGCCGGCCGACGATCCGGAGTTCGCCGCGACGTTCGCGGCGGCGCTGGCCCCGGCGACGAACATCGTGGTCGGCAGCCTGCTTGCGTATCTGGTGAGCCAGAACTGGGACGTGATCGTCTTCCACGCGCTGCGCGATCGGACGGACGGCGCTCACCTCTGGCTCCGAAACCTCGTCTCGACCGCGACGAGCCAGGCGATCGACACCGTGATCTTCGTCGGCGTGGCGTTCGTGGTCGCGCCGGCCGTCCTCGGGATCGGCGTCACGCTGCCGACCGCGGTCGTCGTGTCGCTGATCCTCGGCCAGTACCTGCTGAAGCTGCTGATCGCGGTCGTCGACACGCCGTTCGTCTACCTCGTCGTCCGCGCGGTACGCGGCTAATTCGTCGTCCCGTGCGTGGTCGCGGCAGACTCGTCGGCCGCCGGTGAAGGGACACACGGACCCGAAACGCCAAACCGACGGGGGACCGACGTATCGGTATGGCGACGCCACGTCTGGTCTACGACGACGACTGCGGGTTCTGTAAGTGGTGTGTCCGGATCGCGTTGCGCCACGGCGAGTTCGATCCCGTCGGGTTCGCCGACCTTTCGCCCGACCAGCGCGCCCGGCTCCCGGCCGAGTACGAGTCCTGTATGCACCTGCTGACCGACGACGCCGTCTACTCCTGCGGTGAGGCGCTCGAGCGCGTGGTCGCCCGGTTCGGGCCGGGTTGGCGACGCGCGATGAACGCGGCCCGCCAGGTTCCCGGCTGGCAGCGGGTCCGCGAACGCGGGTACCGGTTCGTCGCCGATCGGCGCGCGATCTGGGGACGGGTTCGGTCGTGTGCCGACGTGAAGTGACTCGCTGCGACCCATCGATCGTCTCGGCCGACCGACCACCTCGACCCATCGACCGTCGCGGTCCGTCGATCGGCCCGGCCGGCACCACTAAGCCCGTGTACACGAATCGATCGATATGGAGTCGGAACTCGACGTCGATCTCCGGTCGGACACGGTGACGCGCCCCTCAGCGGAGATGCGCGAGGCGGCTGCGACCGCCGCGGTCGGCGACGACGTCTATCGCGGTGATCCGACCGTGATCAAACTTGAGGGTCGAGTCGCCGAGACGCTCGAGATGGAGGCGGCCCTCTACGTCCCGTCGGGGACGATGGGCAACCAGATCGCCGTGCAGGTCCACACCGATCCCGGCGACGAGGTGCTGCTTGAGGCCGAGTCCCACATCTATCGCTGGGAGCTCGGCGGCGCAGCCGCGCTGTCGGGCGCACAGACCCGACCGATCGACGCCGGCGAACGGGGGGTTCCCACCCCGGAACAGGTCGAGGCGGGCCTCGTCGACCGCGATCTTCATCGTGCCGGGACCGGGCTGTTCGCGCTGGAGAACACGCACAACTACCGCGGCGGGAGGGCGATCCCGAAGGCACGGATCGACGATGCCGCGGCCGTCGCCCACGACCACGACGTTCCCGTTCACGTCGACGGCGCGCGGCTGTTCAACGCGGCGGTCGCGCTCGACACCTCCGCGGCCGAACTGGTCGAGTCCGTCGATAGCGCGATGGTCTGTCTCTCGAAGGGGCTCGGCGCGCCCGTCGGATCGATGCTCGTCGGGCCGGAGACGTTCATCGAGGAGGCGCGCCGCGTTCGCAAGCTGTTCGGCGGCGGAATGCGTCAGGCCGGGCTGATCGCCGCGCCCGGACTGTGCGCGCTCGAGAACGTCGACCGACTGGCCGACGACCACGCGAACGCGGCCCGGCTAGCGCGCGGGCTCGACGACCTCGACGGGCTCGAGGCGGCCGATCCCGAGACGAACATCGTGGTCGTCGACGTGTCGGGAACCGGACGCACCGCCGAGCAGTTCCTCGAGGACTGCACGGACGCGGGGATCGGCGGCGTCGAGTTCGACGACTACACCGTCCGGTTCACGACCCATCTGGACGTCGATCGCGAGGACGTCGAGACCGCGATCGACCGGATTGCCACGATCGTCGAGTAGACGGGTCGATCATCTGATGGTCGCCTCGATCAGTCAGAGACGAGCCGGCCGAAGGAGAGGCGACCGTGGGAGAGACGGCCCGGCCGTGAGAGCGACGGGACGGCCGTGGGAGAGCCGGGGCGACCGTCGGATCGATCTCAGTCCGCGGCGGCCGGACCGCTGCCGTCGGCAGCGTCGTCATCGGCCGAGACCTCGCTGGCGGAGGCGTCCGGGAGTTTTCCGGACGTCTCGAGGGCCTCGAGCAGGAGTTCCGCCACGTCGACGACGTCGATATCGTCCTCGAAGTTTCCGGTCTTGCGGCCGTCCTCGAACATCGTGGTACACATCGGACAGGCGACGACGAACTTCTCGACGGCGGCGCCGGCGTCGGTGTCCTCGAGCGCCTCGCGGAGCCGCTCCTCGCTGGGTTTCGTCTCTTCGTCGTGTTCCATCCAGAGCCCGCCGCCACCGCCGCCACAGCAGAACGAGTCCGACCGCGAGCGCGGCATCTCCCGCAGGTCGGCGCCGGTGGCCCGGATGAGCTCGCGGGGGGCCTCGTACTCGTCGTTGTACCGGCCGAGGTGACACGGGTCGTGGTAGGTCACCGTGTAGTCGAGCTCGTCGCCCGAGAGCCCGAGACGTCCGTCGGTCACGAGTTCCTCGACGACCTGCGTCCAGTGTTGCACGTCGATCTCGCCGTCGGCGTTCCACCGCTCGTCGTACTCGAAGGGCATCATCGGGTCGTCCGCGAACTCAGCGAAGTCGAGTTCGGGATACTCGTTTTTCATCGTGTTGTACGAGTGCGGGTCCGTGCAGACGATCGACTCGAACTCGCACTCCTCGAAGGTCTCGACGTGGTGGCCGGCCAGCTCGAGGTAGAGGAACTCCTCGCCGATCCGGCGGACGTCGTTGCCGTCGTACTTCTCGTCGTCGAAGAGGATCCCGAACTCGACGTCCGCGTGCTCGAACAGGCGGGCGAGCGCGCGGGCGACCGTCTTGTTGCGCTCGTCGTAGCTCGGGTAGTCGCCGACGTACCAGAGGTACTCCACCTCGGTCTCACGGGCGTCATCGATCTCGAACTCGAGGTCCACCGTCCAGTCGCCGCGGGCGTCCGGGGAGTCGCCGAAGGTGTTGCCCGTGCTCATCACGTCCTGGAAGACGTCCTGTAGGTTCGAATCGAGCGCCCCCTCGTCGGTGAGCTGACGGTTGAGGCGGGTGAACGACGTGAGGTGTTCGATGTCGACCGGGCAGGCGTCCATACAGGCCATACAGGACATACATGACTCCATCGATTCGGCCGCGATCACGCCGCCCTCCTCGGCGACGATCGGCACCGTCTCGGCGGTCGCGCTGCCGCCGTCGGCGACCGCGCCGTCGCTGAGTTCGTCGGCCCGGGGCGGGACCGCATCCGGCGACCGGCCGATGACGGGGTCGTCAGCGACCGATTCCCGGTACGCCTTCAGATCGAGGATCACGTCGCGGGGATCGAGGTTGCGTCCCGACGCGTTCGCGGGACAGACCGAGGAACACCGACCGCACTTCGTGCAGGCGTCCTGGTCGAGCAGCTCCTTCCAGGTGAAGTCGTCGAGCGATTCGGCGTTCGTGTGATCGAGGTCCGCGGGAACGTTCGGGAGGCGTGCGCCGGCCTGCTCGTCGCGGACCACCACGTTCGCGAACGAGGAGAGCATATGGAACGGCTTGGCGTAGGGGATCCACGCGACGAACGCGAGCGCGAGGAGGGCGTGTTGCCACCAGATGACCGGATAGACCGCGGCCGCCAGCTCGGGCGTGACCCCGGCCGCCTCGAGGCCGGTTGCCATCGTGAGACCGATGAAGCTGACCGACTCGGTCGCCCGGTTCGGCTGGCCGACGATCGCGGCCGCCTCCGCGATGAAGCCGCCGATCCCGAGCAGGAACAGCGACCAGACGAACGCGTCGTCCTCGAGTGAGGTGTGTTTGCCCCACAGCCGCGCGTTGTGCGTCCAGTAGCGCCGCCACAGCGCCATCCCGACGCCGACGACGAACAGGAGCCCGAACGCGTCGACGACGAACTGGTAGGCCAGATAGAACTCGCCCGTCCAGAAGGAGTCGCCGGTGAGGGGGCTATAGAGGTCCATATCGACGAAGAGGATCGTCGTCGCCATCAGCAGGACGAGAAAACCCCAGAGGACGAAGGTGTGCATCACGCCGGCATACCGGTCGCGATCGAACTGCTTGCGGTTGGTCGCCACGATCCGTGTCGCGTCGACGATCCGACCGGGGAGGTTCGAGAGCCGGTCGACCGACGCCTCGCGTCCGGCGGCGTACCGGGCGAAGCGCGCATACACGCCGTACGTGAACACGAGAACCGCGACGGTTGCCAGGACGTAGAAGATGGCCTTGCCCGTCGGGGAGATCGTCCAAAACGTCTCGCGGGTCGCCTGCAGCGGTAGCATAGTTCAACCGACTGTCGATCGGGTGTTAAATCTTGCCACTATCGGGCGGTTTCCACACGACGTTTCATCGCGGAGAGGTAATGGAGTCCCATCGCCGAGAGATGGTGAAGTCCCATCGCCGAGGGACGATCGGATCACGCGATCCGGACGATCGCCGCGACGACCAGCCCCGTCGCGAGCAGCACGACCGGTCCGTCAGCCCGCGAGAACCGAAGCGTCGGCAGCGTCGGATTCCACGCGAAACACCGCGCCGTCAACGCGGTCGCGAGCCGGTCGGCTCTACCGAGCGCGCGAGCGATTCCGGCGACCGCCACGATCCGCATCCGCCGGTGAACGGGGCGTTCAGTGCCGCACCGAGCGTGAACGGCCGCACGCGTGCTCACGAGGTCGTGACGGAGCAGCGGGAGGAACCGAAAGACGAGCGCGACGCCGACGCCGAGAATCCGACCCGGCCGTCCGGGAAGGAGCCACTGTATGGCTGCCCGAGACTCCCGAACCGGCGTGGACCGAACGAACGATCCGGCCACGAGCAACACGATCGCGATCCGGTAGCTCGCGAGCCCGGTGGAAAACGCGTCGGCGAGGTGGAACCAGGGCTGACCGATCGTAACGCCGGCGACGATCGGGGCGACGAGCAGGAACGGAGCGCTGAAGCGATACCCCCACGCGACGGTTCGAACGGTCCCGCCGGCAGCCCACACGCAGCCGACGGCGACGGTCGTGAGGACCGCCAGTCCCTGGGGAGTGGTGTACGCGTAGGCAGCCGCGGCGAAAGCGACCTGGAGGAACAGCTTCGAGCGCGGATCGAGCCGGTGAAACGCCGAATCAGCCGGAACGTACGTGAGGGTCATTCGGGGTCGTCCGGCCGTCCTCGTTCGAACGTGTTCTCCGGGAGATCGATCGTCTGTGCGAGGTCGCCAGTCGCCGCAGCATCCGCCGCGATCGTGCCGTCGTCAAGCACCACGATCCGATCCGCAAGACCGAGAACGGATCGCGGGTCGTGGGTGACGACGACGACGCTCGTCCCCCCGTCGTGGAGCGTTTCGAGGCGGGAGCGAACCGATCGGCGGGCGGCAGCGTCGAGTCCGGTGAACGGCTCATCGAGCACGAGATGGGACGGCTCCATCGCGAGCGCGCCAGCGATCGCGAGTCGCTGTCGCTGCCCGCCCGACAGCTCGTCCACCCGCGCGTTCCGTCGGTCGGCAAGCCCGACGGCCGCCAGCGCGTCGTCGACCCGCTCGTCGATCGTCTCGCGGTCGAGACCCAGGTTCTCGGGGCCGAAGGCGACATCGGCGGCAACCGTCGTCGCGACGATCTGGTCGCGTGGGTGTTGAAACACCATCCCGACCGCGCGCCTGGCGGCCAGCGGGTCCGTCTCGACGGGGGTCCCGTTCACGCGGACGGTCCCCGAGTCGGGCGTGACCAGTCCGTTGAACGTCCGGACGAGCGTGGTCTTGCCGGTCCCGTTCGCGCCGGCGAGGATCAGGAACTCCCCGTCCGGAACCGTCAGCGAAAGGTCCTCGAGGACGCGAACGCCGCCGCGGTCGACGGTCACCGCGTCGACGTCGATCATACCACGACCATCGTATCGACGTCGATCATACCGCGACCAAGGCGTCCGAACGCACGATCCCGATCACGGCCGCGATCTTGGCGGCTTCGGCGGGGAGGAAGACCAACGCACCCTGCACGGTCGCCTCGACCGGGCCGAGCCCGAGTACGAGCGTGAGCCCTGTCACGCCGGCGGCGTAGATGACGACCGTACCGGCTATCAGCCCGCCGACGAGCGTGGGAACGCCGACCGTCTCGAGGTCACGGAGCGTGGGTCCGCGATGGACGACGAAGCCGATGATCCCGGCCGCGACCGGGTACGACCAGAGGTAGCCGGCGGTCGCACCGACGAGATGCCCGATCCCGCCGGCACCGCCGGCAAAGATCGGGGCGCCGAGCGCGCCGGCGGCGAGATAGATAACCAACGCCGTCGCCCCCCAGACCGGCCCGAGCAACACGCCGGTGAGGAAGACGCCGAGAACCTGCAGCGTCACCGGCGCCGGGGAAAGCGGGAAGGGGAACGAGACGTACGCGAACGCCCCAACAAGCGCCGCGAACAGCGCGGCCCGGGCGAGGTTACGGGTCGATTCCTGGCCGACGAGGTCGACCGATTCCGAGGTGGTTGCCATACGCGACCGTTTCGGTAAACCAACTTTAGAGTGTTGGTTTACGAACCGATGATCGAACCGTAGTTCGACGATCGACGAATTCGGTTGGCGAGGGAAGCCGACGGACGAGACGGACGACCGGGATCGGCGGCCGAGCAACCCGCCGGTCAGACGATCACGGAGACGACGCCGTCGTCGCCGATCACGAGAACGCCGAGGGCGACACGGACGCTCCAGAAGGAACGCGCTCCATGATCCACATCAGCATATCGACGGCCAGGTAGCCGACGATGGCGCTGACCGAGAGGGTGACCGCCACGAGTGTGAGAAGGGTGTGACGCCGACGATCGATCCGCCTCCGAGGAAGCAGTTCGCGATCCCGGTTCGGAAACGGAACCGGCTTGACCCCGGTTTCCATATGCCGCGATATGACCGATCGATCCGACGGAGAAGTCCCGAACGAGGGAGAGATGGCGACGAGCGACCACGATGCGACGGCGAACGATGGCGAGGCGACGAGCGAGGGCGAGACGACGAGCACCGACGACACGATCTACTTCGAGGACGTCGAACCCGGAACGGTGACGCAGTGTGGATCGACGACCGTCTCACGCGAGGAGATCATCGAGTTCGCCGAGGAGTACGACCCGCTCGACATCCACACGGACCTCGAGGCCGCCGCCGAGAGTCCCTACGGCGACGTCATCGCCAGCGGCTACCACACGCTCTCGCTATCGGTCCGTCTGCTCGTCGACGCCGCACGCGGCGACCGCGCGGTCATCGCCGGACTCGGGATCGACGACGTGCGCTGGCACGCGCCGGTTCGACCGGGCGACACGCTCGCGGTCGAGTTCGAGATCCTGGAGACGCGTCCCTCCGAGAGCAACCCCGCCGCCGGGATCATCCACGAGTCGATCACGGTCCGGAACGGGGACGACGAGACGGTGCTCACCCTGGAGAACAACGAACTCGTCGAGCGGCGGGAGCCGGCCGACGAGGGTGAGGCAGGGAGTGAATGAGTGAATGAGGGTGTGAATGAGGGAGTGAGTGATCGATCGGCCGCCGAACGGCGCCGCGGAGCGTCCCGACCTACGATCCTCGTTCCACACCGTCGACGGCGTTCTCCTCGGCCGCCGGCAGCGGCTCGGTACACCAGTGACAGAAGTCGAGCTCCGCGTCCGTCTCCTTCCCGCAATGTGGACACGTCACCGCGGGCGTCTCCTCGGGTGCCGCCGGAACCGCGTTTCGGGTCGGGGGGCGCTCGGTGCCGGTCGTCGCCGCCGTGTCCCCGGACTGACGATCGACGTGGCTACCCGGCTGGCCGTTCACCGCGTTACGATCGACGGTGGCGGTTCGAGCGCGATTACGGTCCCGTTTGCCGAGCACGAAGGCGTCGATCGCAGAGAGGACGACCAGGGCGGTGATCGGGAGCAACACGACGGACGGCACGCCCTCAGGGTTCGTGATCGGGTTGACGGGAGCCACGTTCGCGACCGAGTGCAGGGCGACCGACGCCCCCACGACCGTGACCAACCACAGCAGTGCCCGTCCCCAGCGCCGGAGGTACGCGTGGCCGAGTCCCACGATCGCAAGCGCCAGTGCGGCGGCGATCCATGGCCGCAGCCGAGTCACCATATCCGACGTTACGGGCGCGGCGTACTGAAACTTCTGGGTCGTGAACCGCGAATCAACGTCTTTTAAGCCCCAACCGCGGAATCGAATGGTATGCAAGGACTCGAAGACCGCACGTACACGTCCGCGGCCGAACCGGGCGATCACGTCACGGTCGCCGGCTGGGTACACGAGGTCCGGGACCTCGGTGGCATCGCCTTCCTGATCCTTCGAGATACCAACGGACGGATCCAGGTCAAATTCGAGAAGGACGAGATGGACGAGGAGCTCGTCAAGACCGGCCTCGGTGTCCCCCGCGAGTCGGTCATCGCGGTCACCGGCGACGTCGACGAGGAGCCGCGCGCGCCGACCGGCGTCGAGATCACTCCCGAGTCGGTCGAGGTCATCGCGGAGGCCGACACGGAGCTGCCGCTTGATCCCTCCGGAAAGGTCGACGCGGATCTGTCGACGCGGCTCGATAACCGAACGCTGGACCTCCGGAAGGATGAGGTCAAGGCGGTCTTCGAGATCCGCGGCGAGATCTTCCGCGCGGCACGGGAGGCGTTCCGCGACGCGAACGCCACGGAGATCACGACCCCGAAGATCGTCGCCACCGGAACCGAGGGCGGCACCGAGCTCTTCCCGATCACCTACTTCGGCGAGGAGGCGTTTATGAACCAGTCCCCGCAGCTGTTCAAGCAGCTGACGGCGGGGTCGGGACTCGAACGCGTCTTCGAGATCGGTCCGATCTTCCGCGCCGAGGAGCACAACACGCCACGACACCTCAACGAGGCGACCTCGATCGACTTCGAGGGCGCGTTCTGTGACCACGAGGACGCGATGGACGTCTGTGAATCCGTCATCCGGTCGGCCTACGAGGCGGTCGCCGAGAACTGCGGCCCGCAGCTCGAGGCCCTCGGGCTCGAGGACTCCTTCGCGCCACCGGCGGAGGCGTTCCCGCGGCTCACCTACGAGGAGGCCATCGAACGCATCAACGCCACCGGCGAGCTCGACGAGCAGCTCGTGTGGGGCGACGACCTCCCGACCGAGGGCGAACACGCGCTCGGGGAGGACGTCGGCGAGCACTACTTCATCACCGACTGGCCCTCCGAGATCAAGCCCTTCTACATCAAGGATTACGACGGCGACGAGACGCTCTCGACCGGGTTCGACCTGATGCACCCGCGGATGGAGCTCGTCTCCGGCGGCCAGCGTGAACACCGCTATGAGGAACTCATCGCCGGGTTCGAACAGCAGGGGCTCGATCCCGAGGAGTTCGAGTATTACACCAAGATGTTCAAATACGGGATGCCCCCGCACGCCGGCTGGGCGATCGGCGCCGAGCGGCTCGTGATGACGATGCTCGGCCTCGAGAACATCCGCGAGGCGGTGCTGTTCCCGCGTGACCGACAGCGTCTCAGCCCCTAACCAGCCGAATGAGCGACGATCGGTCGAGCGCGTTCGTTCCGGGACACGTCACGGCGTTCTTCAGCGCCCACCCGGACGAGAACGCCCACGCGGCAGGGTCCCGCGGTGCCGGGATCGCGCTCTCGGACGGCGTGACGGTCACCGTCGATCCGGTCACGGCATCCGATGTCGCGCCGTCCGACGCGTCGCCGAGACAGACGGTAAACGGCGAGTCCGCCACGATCGATCCGGTGACGCTCGTCCTCTCGAGGCTGGATCTCGACGCACAGGTTACCGTCGAGACCGAGCTCCCGATCGGTGCGGGGTTCGGCGTCTCGGGAGCCGCGGCGCTCGGAACCTCCCTCGCTGCCACCGACGCGACCGGTGACGGATACTCGGAGAACGATCTGGTCCGGATCGCACACGCGGCGGAGGTCGAAGCCGGAACCGGGCTCGGCGACGTCGTCGCACAGGCTCGGGGGGGGATCCCGATCCGGCTGGAGCCGGGTGCACCCGGATACGGAACGCTCGACGGGGTACCGGCCACCGAACGCATCGAGTACGTCACATTCGGCGAACTCCCGACCGAATCGGTCCTGACGGACGACACCGCCGACCTGTCGGTCGCAGGCGAGCGCGCGCTGACGACGCTCAAGGAGGACCCAACCCTGCCGACGCTGATGGACGCATCACGAACGTTCGCGCGAGAGGCCGGGCTGTTGGTGCCAGCGGTCGCCGAGGCGATCGGCCTGGTCGACGACGTCGGCGGCGAGGCCTCGATGGCGATGCTCGGACGAACGGTCTTCGCGCTCGGGACCGGACTCTCGGACGCCGGATACGATCCGACGGTCTGCCGGGTTCACCCGGGCGGCTCGCGGGTGTGTGAGCCGGATCGAAACGGGTCACCAACGCGGCGACGCTAGCGACGACGGCCGTCCGCCGGTCCCTCGTGGACGAGGAACTCGACGGCGTTGATCACGTAGTGGGCCACGATCACGACGACGAGCGAGCCGGTCAGCACGAAGAGGCCGCCGAGAACCGTCCCGAGAACCGCGGTCACGATCACGCCGAGCGCTCCCTGTGCCCCGTGTCCGAGCCCGAAGCCGATCGACGACCCGACCACGAGAAGCCACGGGTCCACGCCCAACCCGACCGCGAACGCCCCGATCAGGACGCCCCGGAACAGGAGTTCCTCGAAGACGGCGATCGTCGGCAGAACGACCAGAAGCAGCAGGACCCAGTCGGCCGGAACCGTCGGCGAAAGCGCCTGCCGGAGCCGTTCGTGTCCGGAGAGTCCGGCACGGCGGCCGACCAGAGCGCCAAGCTCGTTCAGGACGGCGATACCGCCGCCCGCAAGGACGCCGATCCCCACGGCACGAGCGGCGATCGTCCCGTCCGACAGCCCGAGGTGGGTGACCGGAACCCCGAACCACCACAGCAGCGTCACGACCGCGATCAGGAACACTCCCTGTGAGACGACGACGTTCGCGAGGAGTGCCCGCGTCGTGATCGCCGGGTTACGGGCGCCGGCCGTGGCGCCGTGAGCCGGGGCGGTGTCGGCGGGGGTCTCGGGAGCCAACTCTCGATCCGGATCCGACTCCGGAGCTGGAGCCGAGCCATCGACGATCCGCATATCGGCGAGTGCGTCCTGCGACCGGCGGGTCACGAGCAACAGGCCGACCGTGAGGCCCACGATCGCGAGCAAAAAGCCGGTCCAGTTCGACATTCGACAGAAAAGCGGAGCCTGGCAGGATCGAGTCCTACTGCGGGCTCGGGTTCGAGGGATTGGCAACGCCCTGTTCGTTCAGCGCGGAGCCGGTGATCGACTTGAGCCGGTCGACGAGCGAGTCCGTCTCGGGTTCACCCTCCAGCGCGATCTCGAGGACCTCGCTGATGTGGCTGACCGGGATGACCTCGATCATCTCCTTGTATTCATCCTCGATCATCACGTCCTGCTCGTTGGCGGCCGGGATGATGACCCGGTCGCAGCCGGCCTTCGCCGCGGCCTCGATCTTGTGCGTGACGCCGCCGACGGGGAGCACGTCGCCCCGGACCGACAGCGACCCCGTCATCGCCAGGCTCTGGTCGACGCCGACGCCCTCCAGCGCGCTGATCACGGCGGTCGCGACCGTGATGGAGGCGGAGTCGCCGTCGACGCCCTGCTGGCCCGTCTGGATGAACTGAATGTGGATGTCCTTCTCGGAGATGTTCTCGTCGGAGAACTTCTTGATGATCGCCGAGACGTTCGAGACGGACTCCTGGGCCATCTCCTTGAGCTGACCGGTGGCGATCACCTCGCCCGGCCCCTGCGAGGGCGCGACCTCGGCCATCACCGGGAGCATGATCCCGGAGTCTTCGCCCATTACGGCGAGACCGTTGACGCGGCCGACGACGTACCCCTCCGAGACCTGCAGCTCGTAGTCCTTGCGGCGCTCGATGAAGTCGTCGGCGAGCTGCTGTTCGATGGATCGGGAACGGCCCTTCGCCTGGAGCACGTGTTCGCGGGTGGTGTACTCCGCCTCCTCGCTGCGGGCGATGTCGCCGGCAACGCGGACGAGCCCGCCGAGGTTCCGGAACAGCAACGTTAGGTGGCCCTTTCGGCCGGCGCGGCGCTTCGCCTCGAGGATGACCTCCTCGATCGCCTCCGCGGTGAACTCGGGCAGCCGGCCGTCGTTGGCGACCTCCTGGGCCACGAACCGGGCGTACTTCCGGCGCATCTCGGGAGTGTCCTCGATTGTGTCCTCCATGTACACCTCGTAGCCGTATCCCTTGATCCGCGAGCGCAACGCCGGGTGCATGTTCTCCATCGCGTCGAGGTTGCCGGCGGCGATCATCACGAAGTCCGTGGGGACGGGTTCGGTCTGGACCATCGCGCCCGAGGAGCGCTCGGACTGGCCGGTGATCGAGAACTCGCCCTCCTGGATCGCCGTCATCAGATGCTGCTGGCTGCGGATGTCGAGGGTGTTGATCTCGTCGATGAACAACACGCCCTTGTTCGCGGTGTGGATGGCCCCGGCCTCCACACGGTCGTGGGAGGGCGTCTCCATCCCGCCCGACTGGAAGGGGTCGTGACGGACGTCGCCGAGCAACGCGCCGGCGTGAGCGCCGGTCGCCTCCTCGAACGGGGCGGTCTTCGTGTCCGCGTTGTTCACGAGCAGGTTCGGAATCATCGCATCCGAGCCGCGGTTCATATACCGGAACGCGAGCCAGATGACGCCGGCCGCGATGATGCCGAGGAGGATCTGGCCGGCGATGATGAGCGCATAGCCCAGCACGACGGCGATGATGATCCACATCAGGAAGCTGCGCATCTGGTTGCGCTTGCGGGCCTCCTCCTTGTGGGCATCGACGATCTGTTCGCCCTTGCTTGCGGGAACCGTCCGAACCTTGGGATTGTTCCCGTCGTCGGGGTTGTGATACACGAGGACGTCCTGCAGCTCCTCCTTCGGGAGCATCTCGGCCATCGCCTTCGCGAGCATCGACTTGCCGGTTCCCGGCGAGCCGATCATCATCACGTGGCGGCGCTGTTTGGCCGCCTTGATGATGACGTCGCGGGCGTGTTCCTGGCCGATCACCTGGTCAACGAGCCGGTCCGGGATCTCGATCTCTTCGGTCGAGTTGATCTTGAGGCCACCGAGGAGGTCCTCCTCGTCGGGGTCCTCCTCGACCTCGGCGCCGTGGACTTCCACGTCGCTGCCGAGTTCGTCGATCGATGGCTGGTCGTCCGTGGGCTCCTCGCGGTCTCGGTCCGCATCGGGAAGTGCTTCCTCGGTGGGAACGTCTTCCGATGTCTCGGTCGTGAGCGCGCCGTTCGAGTCCGGGCCGGGATAGATCATCCCGTCGGATTCGTCCGGGGAATCGTCACCGTTCGAGGCGTTCTCGGCGGCTTGATCTTCGGCGGACGGATCCTCGGCAGCCGCCCCGTCCGTGGAGCGGCGTTCTCGGTCGACGCCGTCCCGGTCGCTATCGACGGCGTCCGTTGAGTCGTCCTCCCCGGAGGGGGGTGCCCCGTGCTCGGTAGGGCGCTCGTTCTCGTCCTTCTCGTTGCTCATAGAATCGTTCGTCGCTGTCTCAAAGGAGGTGACGGCGATTGATATACTTTCTCCCCTCACGATCACGACTGAATCCGTCGAAAACACCACGAATGGACCGCCACAAACGCGTTTTTGGTGACCGAACGAACTCGCCGTCTTTAATACCTATCCTGTCGGTAGATCCGAGTATGCGGGGGTTCTACATCGGCCGGTTTCAACCGTTTCACGACGGCCATCTCCACATGGTGGAGGAGATCGCCGCGGAGGTCGACGAGCTCGTCCTCGGGATCGGATCGGCCGGGGATTCACACACCACACGGAATCCGTTCACGGCCGGCGAGCGCGTGATGATGGTGACCAAGGCGGTCGAGGACGTGGACATCACGACCTACGTCGTTCCGATCGAGGACCTCGAACGAAACTCCGTCTGGGTGAGCCACGTGCAAAGCATGACGCCGGCGTTCCGGATCGCCTACTCGAACAATCCGCTCGTCATCCGACTCTTCGAGGAGGCCGGCGTCGAGGTGCGGCAGTCGCCGATGTTCAGACGCGACGTGCTCGAGGGGACCGAGCTGCGCGAGCGGATGATCCACGACCGCGACTGGCAAACCCTCGTCCCCGAAGCGGTCGTCGAGGTCATCGAGGAGACCGGCGGCGTCAACCGGATCCGCCGGATCGCCGAAACCGACACGAACGACGACTCCGCCTGATCGACGGTACGACCACCCCGTGGCTCCGCCACGGAATGACCGGGCACGCCCGTATTAATAGGACGCCCGTATTTATAGGGGAACATCACGTACGCCAACCAGTATGACCGACGTCACCATCACGACGACGGACGGGTTCGAGGACCGCGAGATCACCGCGTATCACGGCGTGATCTCCGGTGAGGCGGTCATCGGGGCGAACGTCGTCAGCGACATCGCCGCCGGCATCCGCGACGTCGTCGGCGGACGGAGCGGGTCCTACGAGAAGAAGATCGAGACCGGACGGACCGAGGCCATCGCCGATCTCGAGGCCGAGGCAGCGGAGCGCGGCGCCGACGCGGTCGTCGGCGCGTCCTTCGACTACGAGGAGATGGGCGAGGGGATGTTGTGGGTGAACCTCTCGGGCACGGCAGTCAGTACGCGACCGCGTTGACGTCCGCGAGCCGATACCGCCGCCGGCGTGCGGGCGCTAGACGGCCTCGATCGACTCGATCAGCCGGCACTTTCGGCACACCTCGCGACTCGTCGTGGAGCCGCACTCGACGCACTCGCCGAGGTCGGCCTCGCCATCGTCGCCGTCGTCGCGATACGTATCGGCGACGATCCCGGCGATCTCCTCGTAGCCGGCCATAATCGAGTGTCTGGTTCCCGGGTGAGACTCCTCGAGATCGTGGAGGATCGATTTGATCTCCCCGCGATAGGCCTCCTCGGCGTGTGGACACTCGGCCATATGCGACGGCAGATCGCGCAGGTGACAGTAGAGTGCGACCTCCTTTTCCGGGACGTCCCGAAGCGGCTTCGCGCGCGGGACGAAGTGGTCCGACTCGGCTCGCGCGTGTGCGTCGGATCCCGTGTTATCGCCATTGCGGTCGGCGTCGTCGAGGGGACGGTCCTCGAAGGAGCCAAGCGAGGCGTCGAAGTGTTTGGCGACCTGTCGAACGTCCCCTTCGAGAACGTTCATCAGCGCCGTCTGTGCCTCGTCGTCGAGGTTGTGGCCGGTCAGGAGCTTGTCGGCGTCGAACTCCTCGGCGTATCCCTCAAGGAGATCGCGACGGAAGACGCCGCAGTAGGCGCACGCGGCCATGTTCTCGGGATCGTCCTCGACGACGTCATCCATCTCGACGCCGAACTCCTCGGCGTAGGAGACCACCTCGTGACGTATCCCGAGGTCGTCGGTCAGTTCGCGGCAGGCCGCGAGGCTCTCGTCACGATACCCCTCGATCCCCTCGTGAATGGTCAAGCCGATCAGCTCGACGCGGGGGTCCCGTCCGAACGTCTCCTCGAGGATCGTCGCCAGAACGACGCTATCCTTACCGCCGGAGAGGCCGATCACCCATCGATCCGGGTCGTCCGGCGTCGCCTCGGGATCGAGCAGTCCATCCTCGCGCACCCGTCGACGGACGCGCTTCTCGACCGACCGGCGGAAGTGCTCGCCACAGAGGTGGGCCCCGGAGTAGGCAGCGTGGGTGACCGCGTCGGCGCCGCACTTGTCACAGTCCATCGCGCGTGGATTGTCGTCCGGACGGGATACCGGTTTCGGACACCGGGTTGCGGACACCGAGTTTCGAAATGCGGATTTCGACGCAAATCAGTCGCGGATCCGTCCGCCGCCCGTCGGACGTCGACGGCGACGTTTTTTACGTTCGGACCGCACAGGGCACGGTAAATGGGACTCAGGTGTCTGCTCGGACACGACTTCGGGGAGCCGGAACTCGAGCGCGAGCGCGAGGAGGAGGGAGAACAGGTGGTCGTGACCGTTCGCGAGGTGAAGCGATGCGACCGCTGTGGGGAGTCACAGATCGTCAGCGAGAACACGGAAGTGACGTCCCTCGACCGCCTCGCCGAGGAGGCGACCCGCGCAGAGCAGACGGAAGCCACGACGGCGGCCGGGGGCGTCGAACCGGCCGAGGCTGCCGAGACCGGCGAGGCTGACGCGACCGCGGAGGCTGGCGAAACGATCACCGCCGCCGAGACCACGGAGGCACCCGACGGCGCCGAGTCGACATCCGAGCCCGATCAAGGGTCTGCAAGCGATCCGGGGGCAGGACAAGCCGAAGCCGACCCCGGCATCACCATCGAGGGGGACGTCCCCGCCGACGTCGACGTTGACCCCGATGCCGACGGGTCGCCGCCGATCCAGGAAACCACGGGGACGCTCTCGCCCGAGGAGAAGGAGGACGATGCCGTGCCCGACGACGGCGCCGAACTGATCGACGAGGGCGGGGACGAAACCGAAGACGTGACCGACGGGATCGACCCGGAAGCGACCGACGCCCTCGACGGCGAATCGGGACCGAGCGGCGGCGCCGACACGACCCCCGCAGACGTGACGACCGAACCGGAGGCGGACGATCACGCCGGCGACGACGGGATCATCCTCGATGACGACGCGGACGACACGAACGAGTCACCCACACGGGAACACGGCGAATGGCCGGAGGAGGACTCGCCACGAACGGCCCCAGGGGCGGCTGAGTCCGGGGACGGGAGCGATACGACGGTACCAACGAGCGAGGCGGGTACCGACGAAGCCGACGGTGTGGTCGCTGCGGACGCAGCCGAAACCGACACCGATCTCCGCAGCGATCGGACGCCGTGGCCCGACCAACGCGGCGAGGACGAAGGGTTCAGCGCGAACGCCGATCCCGACGCCGGCGAGGACGTCGACGGCGCGGTCTCCTTCGGGGGCGGGCTGACGCCGGAGGCCGAGGGCCCGAGCGACTACGACGAAGCGACGGAAGTGCTCGAACGCCCCGCGGAGACCGACTCCGCCGTCTCCTCCGGGACCGCAGACGACCGTGGCCGCAGATCGACCGTCGAGGACCCCGGGTTCACGGCTGCACGGACGGTCGACGACGGTGCCGAGACGGAGGAAGCCACGACCGAGTATTTCTGTCCGGAGTGTGACCTCGTCGAGTCCGCGGGACGGAGCTCGATGCGAGCCGGGGACATCTGTCCGGAGTGCAAGCGCGGTTACATCGCCGAACGTCCGATCGCCGACTCGGCGTAGCATCCCCGCGTCGCATCCGCGCGCGGTATGCCCTCACGGGCGTCGATCGTGACGAAACTGGTTTACCGTCCGCTTTCGAACGTCGCGGCAATGAAGGAGTACAAGATGCGTCGCGGGGAGTACCTCGAGGAACGGATGCCGGATCTGAAGGGCTCGATCGAGGAATACTTCGGCGAGGTCACCGGGACCGAGGAGGTGAACGGCCACGAGCTGTACGTCGTCGAGGATCCCGACAACCCGGTCTTTCAGCGGATCGTCGCGGGGGCAGCCAGTTACGACGGTAAAAAGGACAAGCTGACGGTACACTTCGAGGAGCGGCCGGCCGAGGAGGTCATCGCGGAAGGCAACGCCGACGCCGCCGCGGATGCGGTGGACGTGAAAAACGAGTTCCTCCTCGAAGCGACCGGACGTGACGCCAAGTCGCGGCGCGACTCGATGAAGCGTGCCGTCGAGGACGAGGCGCCCGACTACTGATCCGGCAGGGTGACGCCGCCATCGACCGGACGCCGCCATCGACCGGACGCCGCCATCGATCGGAACGTTCCACCCGATCCACGATCCGGAGTCCCCCTCACCAGCGTGATCGCGCCCGGCACCGTCGCATCGATCCCCGATCCGACGCGTGTCACACGAGACGACCGCTGCGTGCTCGTTATCGGCTCATCGTTACTGAGCGGTCGTCGATTCCGAACACCAGATCACGAAGACGGTCTCACAATCGTTGATAGCTGTCCCTCGACGGATCTGAGGCGGTTTCGTCCGTGGAGAAAGCGGGTGCTTAAGTAGCTCCGTTCGGAAATGTGGGTTACGATGGCGAACGGTAAGTACGCGGCCCGTAAGCTCAAACAGGACCGGCAGAAGCGACGCTGGTCCGACTCCGAGTACGCTCGACGCGAGCGCGGGCTCAAAAAGAAGTCAGACCCGCTCGAGGGCGCGCCGCAGGGTCGCGGCATCGTCTTAGAGAAGGTCGGTATCGAAGCCAAACAGCCCAACTCCGCGATCCGGAAGTGCGTCCGGGTCCAGCTCATCAAGAACGGCAAGCAGGTCACGGCGTTCTGTCCGGGCGACGGCGCGATCTCCTTCATCGACGAACACGACGAGGTCACGATCGCCGGGATCGGCGGCGCGAAGGGTCGCGCGATGGGCGACCTCTCCGGCGTCAACTACAAGGTGGAGAAGGTCAACGGCGTCTCGATGATCGAACTGGTTCGCGGCAACGCGGAGAAACCCGTCCGATGAGCGAGAGCGACGACGCGGAGTCGGCGGAGGCGCAGACCCCCGAGCCCGACGCGCCCGCGGACAGCGAGGCGGCCACCGAGAACGCCCTGCTGTTCGGCGTCTGGGAGGTCTCGGAGATGGCCTACTCCGACCCCTCCACGAAGCGGTACCTGAACGTGACGCCGATCGCCCACACGATGGGCCGTCACGCGTCCAAGCAGTTCCAGAAGTCGGAGATCTCGCTCGTCGAGCGGCTCATCAACCGGCTGATGCAGAACGAGGAGAACACCGGCAAGAAACAGCAGGCCACGCGGATCGTCCGTGATGCCTTCGACCAGATCCACGAGCGGACCGACGAGAACCCGGTGCAGGTCCTCGTGACCGCCGTGGAGAACGCGGCGCCGCGCGAGGAGACCGTCCGCCTCAAATACGGCGGTATCTCCGTCCCGAAGGCCGTCGACGTCGCGCCCCAGCGGCGCGTCGACCAGGCCCTCAAGTTCATCGCCGACGGCGTCGAGTCGGCGACGTACAAATCCACCACCACCGCGGCCGAGGCGCTGGCCAGCCAGCTCACCGGGGCGGCCGACTACGACGTCGAGACGTACGCGATCTCCCAGAAGGAGGAGCGCGAGCGCGTCGCGGCGGCGGCCCGCTAACGCGGATCAGTCTCTTCGTCTCCCGTTCTCGTCGCGACCAGCGGCGGCACCGCCTGGGCCGGAGTTCGGTTTGGTCGATCAGAAGGAATGGATAGGACTGAGCGACGGATCGGACTGAATGACGGATCGACGGACCGTACTGGGCACTTCTAGATCGCGTACGCACGCGTCGCGTCGACCAACGCCTTTCGATAGTCGCTTTCGGAGGGATCGGGGCCCAGCGCCAGGAACCGGCGCTTGAAGTCCGCGACGTCGATCGCGGGCGCGTCGCTTCCGGCTGCGCGCGCGAGGTCGTACAACCGGTGGTCACGGTCGGCGAGATCGTGTCGCTCGACGAGCGCCAGTGCGAAGGCGGCATTGACGGCGGTGATATCGGGATCGGCGCCGGCCGTGATCGGCGTCGAACCGGGACGTGGGGGACGGGGACGGTCCGCGACGGCGCCCGCAAGCGTCGACTCGAGGAACCCGACGAGTTTCCCGGCCGGCGCGACCGAGAGCGTGATGTCGTCGGCGTAGATGTCCTTCATATGGTTCGCGATCTGGTAGCAATGTGCAAGCTTTCGGCGCTCGATCGACTCGCCGGCGAGACCGAGGTAGAGCGCCTCCTTGGTCGATTGGGTGTGGGAGGGATGTGCCTCCTCGTGGCGAACCATATGGGCGAACTCGTGGACCGCCAGCTCGCGAGCCATCGCGCTGGTCGCGGCCCGCCGGGAGATGTTGAGCACGTGGTGGTCCGGGTAGTGGGCTGCCCAGGTCCGCTCGTCGGGATTCTCACGGACCCGGACGCGAACAGGGTCCGCGACCGTGAACTCCGTCTCGAAGAGGTCGGCCGCACTGAGGAACGGGTCTGGGGCGACGTTGCCGTACACTCGGAGGTCCATGCCTATTCGTATCACGGTCCACCGCCCTAAAGCGCTTTCGCGGGATCGGCGTGTCACACCTGCGTGGAAACGAACCGGCGGATCGACACGGCGGATCGATGCGACGGTGGATCGGGAACCGGCGTCCGTGAGGCGGATCAACACGAACCGTGTCGAAACGGGCCGAAACGACCGTCTGCGGCCGACGTGAAACACTACCCTTTTGACCCCGCTGGCGGTACAACGCATCATAATGGGCCGACGCAAGAAAATCGTCCAGGAATGTGAACGGCTGATGGACAATCCGGAGAACATCCGGAACATCGCCATCGCCGCTCACGTTGACCACGGCAAGACGACGCTCTCGGACAACCTCCTCGCGGGGGCGGGGATGATCTCCGAGGACACCGCGGGCGAGCAGCTCGCGATGGACACGAAGGAGGACGAACAGGAACGCGGGATCACGATCGACGCGGCAAACGTCTCGATGACCCACGAGTACGAGGACACCAACCACCTCATCAACCTCATCGACACGCCGGGCCACGTCGACTTCGGCGGCGACGTGACACGCGCGATGCGCGCGGTCGACGGCGCGCTGGTGGTCGTCGACGCCGTCGAGGGCGCGATGCCCCAGACGGAAACGGTGCTTCGACAGGCCCTGCGAGAGGGCGTCAAGCCGACCCTGTTCATCAACAAGGTCGACCGCCTCATCTCCGAGCTCCAGGAGGGGCCACAGGAGATGCAGGAACGCCTGCTCGCGGTCATCAGCGACGTCAACGAACTCATCCGCGGGATGGCGGAGAACATGGACGACATCCCGGAGGACTGGACCGTCTCGGTGGAGGACGGGACCGTCGGCTTCGGGTCCGCACTCTACAAGTGGGGCGTCTCGATGCCCTCGATGCAGCGAACCGGGATGGACTTCGGCGACATCATCGACCTCGAGCGCAACGACAAGCGCCAGGAGCTCCACGAGCGCACGCCGCTTTCGGACGTCGTTCTCGACATGGTCTGTGAGCACTTCCCGAACCCTGTCGACGCTCAGCCCCGCCGTGTCCCGCGGATCTGGCGCGGCGACCCGGACACGGAGCTTGCGGAGTCGATGCAGCTCGTCGACGAGGACGGCGACGTCGTCTTCATGGTCACGGACATCTCGATGGACCCGCACGCGGGCGAGATCGCGACGGGTCGCGTCTTCTCGGGAACCCTCGAGAAGGGCCAGGAGCTGTACGTCTCCGGGACGGCCGGGAAGAACCGCCTCCAGAGCGTCGGCCTCTTCATGGGGTCCGAGCGTGAGGAAGTGGAACGCGTCCCCGCCGGCAACATCGCCTCGGTCACGGGCCTGCGTGACGCGATCGCCGGTTCGACCGTCTCCTCCGTGGAGATGACGCCGTTCGAGTCGATCGAGCACATCTCCGAGCCGGTCATCACGAAGTCCGTCGAGGCGAAGAACATGGACGACCTGCCGAAGCTCATCGAGACGCTCCAGCAGGTCGCCAAGGAGGACCCGACCATCCAGATCGAGATCAACGAGGACACCGGCGAGCACCTGATCAGCGGACAGGGCGAGCTGCACCTCGAGGTCATCACCCAGCGGATCCGGGACAACCAGGGCATTCCGGTCATCACCGGCGAACCGATCGTCGTCTACCGCGAACAGCCCCAGGAGGCGTCCCGCGAGGTCGAGGGACAGTCCCCGAACCGCCACAACAAGTTCTACATCACGGTCGAGCCGATGGACCAGGACATCGTCGACGCGATCCAGCTCGGCGAGGTCTCGATGGATATGCCCGAACTGGAGCGCCGCGAGGCGCTGCAGGAGGCCGGAATGGACAAGGACACCTCCCAGAACGTCGAGGACATCCACCGGACCAACATCCTCATCGACGACACGAAGGGTATCCAGCACCTCAACGAGACGATGGAACTCGTCCTCGAGGGGCTCCAAGAGGCCCTCGACGACGGGCCGCTCGCCGCAGAGCCGGTCCAGGGCTCGCTGTTCCGCCTCCACGACGCCAAGCTCCACGAGGACACGATCCACCGCGGTCCCGCCCAGGTCATCCCGGCGGTTCGCGACGCGGTCCACCGCGCGCTTATCGACGGCGAGGTCCGCCTGCTCGAGCCGATCCAGGACGTCCGTATCGACGTTCCCTCCGAGCATATGGGCGCCGCCTCCGGCGAGATCCAGGGTCGCCGCGGACGCGTCGACGACATGTATCAGGAAGGAGATCTGATGGTCGTCGAGGGCATCGCGCCCGTCGAGGAGATGATCGGCTTCTCCAGCGACATCCGCTCTGCGACTGAGGGCCGCGCCTCCTGGAACACGGAGAACGCGGGCTTCCGCGTGCTCGTCGACAACCTCCAGCGCGAGAAGATCATGGAGATCCGCGAGCGCAAGGGGATGAAGCTCGAGCTGCCGCAGTCGATCGACTACATCTAACGCCTCCCGCGTCGGCGAGGCGACTCGTTCGGTTGGGCGAGAAGCGAACTTTTGCGAACGGTGTCCGATCCGAAGGCGATCGCGCGAGTTTTCACCGTGAAGTCGTCGCCGGATACGGTGACGATATCGACTCGACGATCCACAAGCGGCTCGGTCCGACGATCGCCGCGATCACGCTGAAGTCGACACCGAACGGACGGCTGTCGGCCGGTTCGATCGGCCGGTTCGGGTGACCAGCCTCAGCAGGTGCGGATCGACCCGAGGGTCGCGGCGACTGAAACGATGGCCGAAACCTAAACGCTGTAGTGGATCGGCCGCGTGCATCCGACCGTGCAAACGATCGACTCACATCCGATTCGCTTCGGCGAGCTGGCCGGACCCCTCGTTCACGGGTCGTTGTTCTTCGACTGGGAACTGGTCTCGACACAGGAGATCACCGCCGCGGTCGGGCATCGGTTCCTGGACATCGTCGCGTCCGGCGGGATCCCGTATGCCCCCGTCGTCGCCAGCACGTCGGTCCATCGGTATCCGACCTTCGAGGACACCGTCTCGGTCGAAACCGTTCCGATACACGTCGGCGACTCGAGCGTCGAGCTCGTCTACGAGATGACCGACGGCAACGGCGATCCGGTCGCAACGGGACGGCTGACCCACGTCACGATCGCGCCCGAGGGCGGCGCACTCGAACTCCCGAACGCCACGCGGGAGGCGTACGCGGATCAACTCGTCGATCGGGATCCCGCCGTCGGGCCGGACGCGCCGCAGGTGAAAGCCGACGGGGCCGGGAGGGTCGATGAGACCGGCGACGTCGACGAAGCTGACGACCGTCTCGAACCCGATGCGGACGCGCTACCGACGTTTAGCGCCTCGTTCCCGGTCCGAAGTCCCCACATCGAGAGCTCGGAGCTCGCATACTTCGAGGAGTATCCACGCTTCGCGGATGCGGCACTCGAGGCGTTCCTCGAGGACTCGGGAACGAGCCTCGACGCGTTGAGCGGGGAGCGACAGCCGTTCCGGATCGCCGATTGGCAGTGGGAGTTCTCCTCGCCCGTCCCCTTCGAATCCACCCTTCGGGTCGACGCCGACGTCCGTGCCGTCGATTCGGAGGCGGTTCGGATCGAACACACCCTCAGCAGCGACGGCACGCCGAGCATCGAGGGCATCACCGAATACGGCTGTTTCGACCGGTCCGGGGAGCGCGTACCGTTCACGGAGGAGGCCCTCGAACCGTTCCGGTCCGCCTGAACGCGCCCCACAGCCCCCGTAGACAGCGATATCGATCGTGGAACCACACGATCGACCCATATGCCAACTCGGCACAAACCGCCAGACGGCGTCAGATCGCCTGTGGTCCGTATCGAAACCGTTTTAGTGGAATCTCCCGAAAACATCCTCACAGAGCGCCTTAGCGCGTGATTACCCCATGAGTGACAAACCGCACCAGAATCTGGCCATTATCGGCCACGTCGACCACGGCAAGAGTACGCTCGTGGGCCGACTCCTCTATGAAACGGGGAGCGTCCCCGAGCACGTAATCGAGCAGCACCGCGAGGAAGCCGAAGAGAAGGGCAAGGGCGGCTTCGAGTTCGCCTACGTGATGGACAACCTCGCCGAGGAGCGCGAGCGTGGCGTCACGATCGACATCGCCCACCAGGAGTTCGACACCGACACGTACTACTTCACCATCGTCGACTGTCCGGGCCACCGTGACTTCGTGAAGAACATGATCACGGGCGCCTCACAGGCCGACAACGCCGTCCTCGTCGTCGCGGCCGACGACGGCGTCGCGCCCCAGACACGTGAGCACGTCTTCCTGGCCCGCACGCTGGGCATCAACGAGCTCATCATCGGCGTGAACAAGATGGACCTCGTCGACTACAGCGAGGACGAGTACGAGGCGGTCAAGTCCGAGGTTCAGGACCTGCTCAACCAGGTTCGGTTCAACGCGGACGACGCCAAGTACATCCCGATCTCGGCCTTCGAGGGCGACAACATCGCCGACGAGTCCGAGAACACGGACTGGTACGACGGCGAGATCCTCCTGGAGGCACTCAACAACCTGCCGGAGTCCGAGCCGCCGACGGACGCACCGCTGCGACTCCCCATCCAGGACGTCTACACGATCTCCGGCATCGGGACCGTCCCGGTCGGACGTATCGAGACGGGCGTCCTCAACACGGGCGACAACGTCTCCTTCCAGCCGTCGGACGTCGGCGGCGAGGTGAAGACGGTCGAGATGCACCACGAGGAAGTGCCGAAGGCCGAGCCCGGTGACAACGTCGGGTTCAACGTCCGCGGCATCGGCAAGGACGACATCCGCCGCGGCGACGTCTGTGGTCCCGCCGACGACCCGCCGACGGTCGCCGAGACCTTCCAGGCCCAGGTCGTCGTGATGCAGCACCCGAGCGTCATCACCGCCGGGTACACGCCGGTCTTCCACGCCCACACGGCGCAGGTCGCGTGTACCATCGAGTCGATCGACCAGAAGATCGACCCGTCCTCGGGTGAGGTCGCCGAGGAGAACCCGGACTTCATCAAGTCCGGCGACGCCGCAGTCGTCACCGTGCGCCCGCAAAAGCCCCTCAGCATCGAGCCGTCCGGCGAGATTCCGGAGCTCGGCAGCTTCGCGATCCGCGACATGGGTCAGACCATCGCGGCCGGCAAGGTGCTGGACGTCAACGAGCGATAATCGATGCAGCAGGCACGCGTCCGCCTCGCCGGTACTCGCCCCGAGGACCTCGACGACATCTGCGACGACGTCCGCGAGATCGCGGACTCGACGGGGGTCTCCCTGTCGGGCCCGATCCCGCTCCCGACGAAGACGCTGGAGATCCCATCCCGCAAGTCCCCCGACGGTGAGGGGACCGCGACGTGGGAACACTGGGAAATGCGCGTTCACAAGCGTCTGATCGACATCGACGCGGACGAGCGGGCGCTTCGCCAGCTTATGCGCATTCAGGTTCCGAACGACGTCAGCATCGAAATCGTACTCGAGGACTAGCGCTAGGGCGCATTCTCGCGCACCGCAGTTTTCCCGTTTTTCGCGTTGGGTAGCGGCGGCGTCGTCGTCGAATCCTCCGCAAGGAAGCGGTCCGGGGTTTGAACCCTACCAGTCGCGCGCAGCGAGCGAAGCGTTCGCGTTGCTCACGGGACCCCCGCGAGTCCATCACGACCGGGTAGTGACGGCGATCCCGTCGCTCCCGCGATCGGTGGCCCGTACCACGGAGCCCACGAAAAGTAAGGTACAAGTACGCCGGTCGGCTGAGTATTGATGTCGGCGGGCTCGTAGATCAGTGGCAGATCGCTTCCTTCGCAAGGAAGAGGCCCGGGGTTCAAATCCCCGCGAGTCCACTCACTTCGTTCGTTCCCTCGCGTGCCCCCGCTCGCTTCGCTTGCGGGGACCCCGCGAGTCCATTTCTGACTGACGTGGATAGCGTTGGGGCGTTCGCTCGTCCGCTGTTGCGTTCCACACGTTCAAACACTCGCAACACGGCGTTGCGTGTGGACGTTCAGTGACCTTCAGAATGCACAACAAGCATATGACAGCTATCTAAAACGTCGGGAGACAGCTGGTTTTCGAAATGATCGTTGCAGTTACCGTCACCGCGCTCGACGTCGATCACCATCGACGTCGATGAGTGCTCACCGTGTTCCCCGACAGCCGCCACGGAGGCGACTACACTCGGAGCTCCGCGTCCGTACGCAGACGTCCCGGTCCGCGTACTCCTCCGCGACGATCTCCTCGAGGAGGTCGAGTTCGCGCTGCCCGTGCTGGTCGCTGGCGAGGAAGTAGGGGCCGAGTCGCTGTTCCACGACGCGGCGGCCACAGAGGCCCTCCGCCCGCAGCGACCGAACGGCCTCGCGGATCGCCGCCTCCGACGGGGTCGGTTCGAACTCGAAGTCCGCCCCCCGCTCGCTCGAGAGCCGCTCAAGCAGCCGTTTCGTGTCGATCATATCCCGAGCAACGAGCCTGGAACACTTCAATGATGAGCCGAATACGTTCGATACGGGGGCGTGATCGACGGATGGTACCGGGGTTCGTCCGTCGGGAAGAACCGATCGTCACTTCGCGCCGACGTCGATCGGGAGCGCCTCGAGGTCGGCCTCGCGGCGACGGTACGCATACACCAGCCGAAGCGCGATCACGTACGCGACCACGGCGAAGACGATCGCAAGGACGAGGTTTCCGACCCAGAGGCGGAGCAGGTGATGTGACCCGGCGATCGGGGTGAACGTGCCGACGGCCTCCGACGGGATCGGACCGAGCAGGCGGCTGCCAAGCCAGTAGCTCGTCCCGTAGACGCCCCACTTCACGGCCGGATTGAGGACGATCACGGACGCGAACAGGGCGATCTTGCTCAGTTGTTTGAAGAGATACGCCAGCGCGAGGAAGACGGCGACGCCGAACCCCAGCGTCGGCAGGGCGGTGATGAAGACGCCAAGGCTGAAGCTGAACGCGACCTCCCGCGGCGAGTGGTCCTCGATGAAGGCGTCCTCCAGTCGCGATCGGACCCGATCGCGAGTCTCCGCAAGCCGACCCCGAATCATCACCATCCCCTACCGTGGGGGGCGATATCAATGCTTCGACGCCGACGACCTGGATCGACGGTATCGACGCCGACCGACGTCATCGGCGTCGATCCAGGTCGCGATCGTTCGACGCGTCATCTCCATCTCGGCCCGATAGATGGACAGGAGCTAATAGTTCGGGGCCGAGGATATTCGGCTACGGCTGGCGGTTATGGTCGTCAGGCCCGAGGGCCGGGGAGCCTCACGCGAGAGGGACGATCGGCGACGCAACGCCGACGATCCCGTCGATCGACCGTTCGGCGGCCCCGAGCACCACGGCCACGACGACCAACAGCGTCACCAGAACGACGCCGGCAAGCAGGATCGCCATCAGCTTCTTCGAGCTCGCCCGGGTGTCCGAGATCATCGTTCCGTCGTCATCGTATATATACTCTTCTCCCATTCATCGCCACGATCGGAGAGGTTCCGACCCGCGTCCGTTGTCGGTGTCCCACGGTCGGTGCTGGATGTGGGGTGCTCGTGTGGCGCCTCAGACCCCGTAATCGGCCTCGTCGGGATCCTCGACGACCTCGAAACCGCGATTGTTCACCGCGTAGGGATCGACGCCGACCTCCTCGAGGAACTGCTTGTAGAGCCGTTCGGCAGTCTCGCCGTCCTTCTGTTTGTCCGAGGCTCGATCACAGAGCTTGATCAGGGTCTCCGGGACGTCGTTCGTGTGGACGATCCAGTGGTTGATCAGGTCGGAGAGCCGCCGGATCGGGGAGGTGAAGTGGCCGTAGATGTCGAAGTTGAGCGCGTGGTGGCCGCCGAAGGGGTCGTTCATGTACTTCGCGCGCGGCATCACCTTGAGGACCGCCCGCTGGATCTTGTTGAGCTGGCGATCGGGTGACTCCTCGAGGGCGGCGTTGACGGCCTTTCGCGGGTCGTCCCAGGACGACCCCGGGATCGAGACGGAGTCGAGCTCCTGGATCTCCCGCAGCGCGTCGTTCCACTGATCCGGTGTCGGCTGAGGGTGAACGCGATACATCGCCTCGACGCCGCGGTCCCACATCAGCGTGTGCGTGACGGCCTTGTTCGCCTTGAGCATCGACTCCTCGATGATCGTGTGGGCGCGATCGCGACGGGGGTTCAACACGAGCGAGCCGTCGGCCTTGCGCTGTTCGTGCATCCGGTCGGCCAGCTCGAACGCGAGGACGTTCTCCGCGTGCAGCGGCGCGTCCTCGTCCTCGAGGCGGTTCTCACACTCCGAGTAGGTGAGCCGCTCGTCGGAGTTGATGACGGATTTGTAGATGTCGACGTTCTCGAAGGAGAGCGTCTCGTCGTCGATCTCCATCTCGACCGTGTGGGCGAGCCGGTCCTCCTGGGGAACGAGCGAGCAAACCGTCTCCGCGAGGATCGGTGGCAGCATATGGACGGTGTAGCCGGGGAGATAGACCGTGTTACACCGCTTGACCGCCTCCTCCCACATCGACGTCTCCGGAGTCACGTAGTGGGTGACGTCGGCGATGTGGACCCACAGCCGGTAGGCGTCCTCCTCGCGCCGGATCGAGATCGCGTCGTCGAAGTCCTGCGCGTCGACCGGGTCGGTCGTCCAGGTCGTGAGGTCCCGAAGGTCCTCGCGGTCGTCGATCTCGGCCTGGATCTCCGACCCCACGTCCTCGGTGCGTGCCTCGGCCTCACGAAGGACCGCCTCGGGGAACTCATCGCGGATCCCGAACTCCTCGAAGAGCTCCTCGCGCTTGTTCGCCATATGCCGGGCCAACTCCTCCGTGACCCGAACGGGTCCCTCCTCGTCGTCCGACTCCGACTGCGCGTCCGGTGACATACGCGACACAACGCGTGTCGGGTAGAAAGGCGTGTCGGGGACGTCGCCGGCGTCGCGCCTACCGAAGGGAATGGGGACGATTTATGCGCGTGCCCGCCGCATCCGAGCGTATGCAGGTGAAATCCCGCCATCATCTCCGAAGCGACGCCATCGACGAGATACGGTCGGCCCTCGCCGAGGGACTCGGCGTCGAGATCGACGGGGACGCCTTCGAGCTCGTCGAGCTGACCGACTCCGCGTTCGACCTCGTGCTCGTCGACGGGGAGCCGCTCGTGTTCTACACCGACGAGGAGCCCTTCGTGACCGTGCGTGGCGCCAACGCAACCGACCCCGACTCCGGGATCGTGACCGTCGACGCGGGTGCGATCTCGTTCGTCTCGAACGGGGCGGACGTGATGCGGCCCGGGATCGTCGAGGCCGATCCGGGGATCGAGGCCGGCGACCTCGTCGCGATCGCCGAGGAGACCCACGGCAAGGTGCTGGCGATCGGCCGGGCGCTCGTCGACGGCGAGGAGATGGTCGGGGAGGAGGGGAAGGTCGTCGAATCGGTCCACCACGTCGGCGACGACCTCTACGAGTTCGACCTGTAGGCCGTCGACGTAGCCGTCCCCACGTCCCGTGTCCACTCACGAACCGCCTGTCCCCACTCACCACTCACGAACCGACTGCGTCCCGTAGCGCCACACGAAAATCCCCAGGAAGGTTCCGGTCGCCGCGAAGGCAGCCGCCCCGCCCGCAACGAACACCCATTCGATGCCGAACTCGCCCATCAGCCAGCCGCCGGCCAGCGGAGCGAGAACGCTTCCGGGTTTCCAGATCAATGACCGGATCCCGAAGCTGCTCGTGATTCCCTCGCCGGACCCCTCGTCGGCGAAGAACGCCATACTCGCCGGCTCACGAAACGCGTCCGCCACGCCGAGGAGCCCGTTCAAGATGATCGCGGCAATGACGGCGGTAGAGAGCGGGCCGAGTCCCGGCACCACGAGCGCCACACCGTCCACGAAACCGCCGACGAACGGGAACGCGATGGCGACGAGCCCGTACGCGCCCCCGCCCACGAGGATGAAGACGGCGCGACCCTGCCTGTCGGAGAACCGTCCGGCCATCGGCTGACAGACCATATTGGTGCACTTCTCGGCCGCGAGCACGGTGCCGACGATCACCGCACCGTACCCGAGCCCGCCCTGGGCGGCGGACACCCCGACGAATATCGGCACCCACCGCCGTACGAGCGTGACCGCGACGGCGTACTGGGCTCGGAACGTGGCGAAGGTCACGATCCGCTCGTTCATCGCCAGGTCGGCAAACGCGAACCCGGAGACGTGGGTCTCGTCGGCGTCAACGAACCGCCAGACGCCGATGGTCGCGACGATCAGGGTGACCGTAAGGAGTCCGAACAGGACGTCGAAGCCGGCGACGGCGTGGAGGGCCCCCGCGCCGATCGTGCCCGCGATGCCGGCACCCATTCGGAAGGCGTTATACCGGCCGATGCGGGCCCCACGCTGGCCGGGCGGCGCGAGATCTCCGACGAGCGCGAGGCTCAAGAGGCCGGTGCCGGTGAGCCCGAGCCCCTGAAGGGTTCTGGCGACGAGGAACCCCTCGATCGACGCGATCCTGGCGAACGCGAGGTACGCGGCCACGCTCACGCCGAGCGCGACGAGCAACACGCTCCGCTTGCTGTAGCGGTCGCCGGCCCACCCCAGCGGGACGATCCCGACGGTTCGAGCCAGTTCCAAAATTGCAACGAAGACGCCGATCGTCACGCCGGTTGCCCCCAGCGTCTCGATGTAGGTCGGCAACAGCGTCATTACGGTCATGAAGCCGAAGCTTGCGGCGAATCGCGTCAGATACAGCGATCCGAACTGCAACTCGTCGTGGCCGACGCCCATTCACACCCGCGTTTCGGGTGTGTCTACAAACCCGTTCCGGTCGTTCGTGTCCACGAACCATTCGGTCAGGGGACCGACGAACGCGTCGACCGGTCACGTTCCGTCACACCTTTGCGCCGGGGGAACGGTTATATACACGATGGAGTACCTGGAACGACGAGTCGGGCTCGTCGACGAGCGGATCGAGTCGGTTCTGGCGGCGGTCGATCCCTCGGAACTCGCCGACGAGCTCGAACACGTCGTTCTGGCGGGCGGCAAGCGGGTCCGGCCGGCGGTGACGATCCTCGCGTGTGAGGCCGTCGGCGGCGACCCCGACGACGCCGTGGATTTCGCCGCCGGGATCGAGCTCGTCCACAACGCCTCGCTGGTCATCGACGACATCATCGACCGCTCGGACGTCCGCCGAGGAACGCCCTCGGCGTGGGCCGAATACGGCTACGGCCCGGCGATCGTCGCCTCCGACGGCCTGCTCGGGGAGGCGTTCGCGTTGTTCTCGAGGAACGAGCGGGCGATGGGGATCGTCGCGGAGGCGATGGTCGAACTCGGCGAGGGCGAGGCCACCGAGCTCGTGGACCGCCCCACGAACGAAGCCGAATACAAGACGCTCGCGCGTCGCAAGACCGGCGCCCTGTTCCGGGCGGCGGCGGAACTGGGCGCGGTCGCGGCCGAGGCCGACCCCGTCGTCGTCGAGTCGTTCGGCGAGTACGCCGAGCGCGTCGGCGTCGCCTTCCAGATGCGCGACGACGTCCTCGACACGACGGCCGACGCCGACTCGTTGGGCAAGCCGACCGGCCAGGACGCCGAGATGGACCGCCCGTCGGTGGTGCAGGTCACGCGGTTGACGGCGGGGGAAGCGACCGCGGAAGCCCGCACACAGTCGGACGCGGCCCTCGACGCGCTCGATGCGACCGACCTCCCGGACACCGAGGCGATGCAGTACCTTCGGGACCTCGCGGAGTTCGTCGTGGTCCGGGAGCGATAGCCCACGCCGGACCGCGAAGAACACCCATAGACGTGGATCCTCAGTGGATTTATGATATCGATATATTCATACATACGCATTGAGGATCCAGGATATGAATCGCGCAGAGAAGGCAGCCCTCCAGCTGCAGGCGGTCGCGGTCCTCCGGATGTTGAAACGGCCACGGACCTACGAGGAGCTCGCCGGGGCGACCGGCCTGCCGGCGGGAGACCTGAACCGGTACGTCAACGGCCACGTCCTTCCCGGGCCCAACCGTGCCCGCGAGATCGTCAACGGCGTCGGCCGGGACGCGCTCGCCGACGAGCTGCGGTCCCGGATCACCCGTGACGCGGAGGGATACGTCGACAACTCGGCGATCGTCTTCGACCAGTCGTTCCTGGATCTCGTCGCCCCGGTGGCCGCGGAGTCGTTCGGATTCGAGACGCCCGACGTGGTTTTGACGGCCGCAACCGACGGGATCACCCTCGGCGCGGCGATGGCATCCTTCTTCGACGCGCGGCTCGCGTACGCCAAGAAGTCCAAGGAGACCGCCGTCGAGGAGTTCATCGAATCCCGCCAGCGGCTCGCCTCCGGCATCGAGTTGACCTACTACCTGCCAGCCAGCGCGATCGGCGGCGGCGAGACGGTGCTCATCGTCGATGACCTCATTCGGTCGGGCGAGACCCAGGAGCTGCTGTTGGACATCGCGCTGCAGGCCGACGCCGACGTCACCGGCGTCTTCGCGCTCATCGCGGTCGGCGAGGAGGGCCTCGACCGGGCCCGTGAGATCACCGACGCGCCGGTTGGCGCGCTCGAGCAGATGGAGTGACGACCACAGGAGCGATCCACCGATATGACACCGAACCTGATCACCGACTACTTCGACCTCGAGGCGCGTGGTACGGACCTCCCGACCGAACTGCTTGCGGGCCTGACGACGTTCCTCACGATGTCGTACATCATCGTGGTGAACCCCGTCATCCTCTCGGAGGCGATCGATGTCGGCCCGAACACCGTCGAGCTGCTGGCGGTCGTCACGATCCTCTCGTCGATCGCGGCGATGCTCGTGATGGGGCTGTACGCCGATCTCCCGTTCGGGCTCGCGCCCGGGATGGGGCTCAACGCCTACTTCGTCGTGGTTACGGGCCTCGGCGTCGACTGGCGAACGGCGCTCGCGGCGGTGTTCATCGAGGGTGTCCTGTTCTTACTGTTGACCGTCGTCGGCGCCCGCGAATTCGTCATCACGCTGCTGCCCGAGCCGGTGAAGCTCTCGGTCTCGGCCGGAATCGGGATCTTCCTGGCCATCCTCGGGCTCGAACAGATGCGGATCATCACCGCGACGACCAGCCTCAACCCGTCGATCGCGCTCGATCCGGTCGCCGTCCTCGCGACCGTCGGGATCCTGTTCACCTTCGCGTTGTGGGCACGCGGGATCCGGGGGGCGATCGTCATCGGGATCACGACGACGGGCGTGCTCGCGTACGTCGTTTCCGCGCTCGGCGTGCAACCCCTGATCCTCGATGAGGGGGCCGGCGTGATCGGCGCTCCCGTCCTCGCGCCGGGCGTCTCCGAGATCACCTACGGGGCGGCCGCATACGACATCACCCCGCTGGTGGGGGCGTTCCTCGAGGGGTTCCAGAACGTCGAGGCGTTCACCTTCGCGCTGGTCATCTTCACGTTCTTCTTCGTCGACTTCTTCGACACCGCCGGCACGCTCACCGGCCTTGGACAGGCCGCCGGGCTCACCGACGAGTCCGGGAACCTCCCCGAGATGGACAAACCCCTGCTTGCGGACGCGGTCGGAACGACCGTCGGCGGGATCCTCGGGACGTCGACGGTGACGACCTACATCGAGTCCTCCGCCGGCGTCAGCGAGGGTGGGCGGACGGGGTTGACCGCGCTCGTAGTCGCGGCCCTGTTCCTCTGTTCGCTGGCGGTCGTGCCGCTGTTGTCGGTCATCCCACCGTTTGCCCCCTACGTCGCCCTCGTCGTCGTCGCCGTGTTGATGTTGCAGAACATCACCGAGATCGACTGGGACGACGTCGTCCACGCGGCCCCGGCCGGGTTGACGATCATGATCATGCCCCTAACCGGCAACATCTCCTACGGGATCGCCGCCGGGCTCCTGAGCTACCCGATCGTCGCGACCGCCGCCGGGCGACGCGACGAGGTTCACCCGGCCCACTGGGCGCTTGCGCTGGCGTGTATCGCGTACTTCTGGGTCCGGTTCGGGACCTTCGCCTGACCGTCGGAGAACCTCCACCCGAACGGCGGATAAACGGTCTCCGAACCATCGCGAACCGACGCCGTCAGTCGGGCGATCCGAAGCGGGACCGACCACCACGATCGAACCGGCAGCCATCCGAAACGGCGGCCGAACCCGCCACGGACCACGGATTTAACCGAATCGCGACCGTAGTATCCCCCGATGTCGAACATCGTTCTCTACGAACTGGAAGGCTGTCCGTACTGTGCGAAGGTCAAACGGAAGCTGGCCGATCTCGATCTGGAGTACGACTCCCGGATGGTGCCACAGTCACACGCCGAGCGCGAGGAGGTCGAGGCGGTCAGCGGACAGACCGGCGTGCCCGTCCTCGTCGACGAGGAACACGACGTCGAGGGGATGCCCGAAAGCGACGACATCGTCGAGTATCTCGAAGAGACGTACGGATCGGCAGCCTGAGCCCGAGCAGGTTTCCCGCCCGGTCGGACGCGACGACGATCGACGACGAGCCTCCCAACCGTCGCCACGGCCGCTAGGCCTCGGCCGGCTTCTCGGCGCGCTCCTCGATCAGCTCGCGGATCGCGTCGGGGTCGTCCATCTCCGCGAGCTCCTCACAGGAGACGAGACCGGTGCCGTCGACCTGTTCGCGCTTCCGGCGGTTCTCGGTGAAGTAGACGGATCTGGTCCGCGCGACGGTCCCGATGGAGGACATGATGCGGGCGCGTTTCTCGGCCGCCTCGGTGAACGGCGAGTGGCCGGTGAGCACGCGCATCTCCGGCCGGTCGTCCTCGGACTCGGAGACCGCCTTGAACGGCGCCCGCGAGGTCGGATGGACGGTGAATCCGGCGGCGGTGAGCACGTGCAGGACGTGCTCGTCGTCGGGGTCCGCATCCGGCGGCGAGGGGGTCGGGTCGGCCTCACGAACCTCCTCAGCGCCCTCGAGCACCTCGACTGGGCTCGAGAACGGTTTGTCGAACAGATCCTCGAGCTGGATCGCGACCTCGACGGAGGCGTTCATCCCGTCCTCGTACTTCGAGACGGTCCGGCGGGAGACGCCGAGCTCGGTGGCGAGCCGCCCGAGCGACCAGCCCCGTTCCTCGCGCTCGTCGGCCAGCAGGTTGCCGTCGAGGCTCACGTAGAGCCCGCCCGGGGCCGCATAGATGAGCGGCGGAACCTCCTCGACGAAGAGATCGTAGGCCGTGTCGGGGTTGAGCACCGGAACGCCGTGTCGGAAGTAGATGACGCCGGGCTTGAGGTCCTCATCGCGCGTTCGCATCCCGATCACCATCGGCGTTGCGTCGAGGTACTCCCCGAGTCGGCGCATCTCCGCACCCGTCTCCGCATCGAGCGCGTCGATGTTCCGCAGGATCTTCAAGAGCAGCAGGTCCTCGCCGCGCCGCGCCGCGAGGTCGAAGCTCTTCGGGCGGACCGCACAGCGATCGCTGACGAGGAACGAGGCGTCCTCCAGCATCGCCGTGAGGTTGCCGATCAAGGCTGCCCGTGACATATCCGTGAATACCCTCTCGGTACGTAAATACGTTGTGCCGGCGTGACGAGACGAAGGTCGCCGCCATCGGGTGTTTTGCGTGTCTCATCTCGATTTGGTTTAAATACCGATCCGACCGCGAAACCGGCTTATTCGCCCGGCCCGAACGGCGACCGTGACCATCGTCGGCCTCGACGACACCGACTCCCGGTCCGACGGGATGTGTACGACCTACCTCGCGGCCCGCCTCGCCGAGCGGATCGAGTCGGCGGGCGGATCGGTTCATCGGCGCCTGCTGGTCCGACTCAACCCCGCGGTGAAACACAAGACCCGCGGCAACGCCGCCCTTGCACTGCACACCGACCTCGATCCGGACCGCGCCTTCGAGCTCGCCTGCGACGCCGTCCGTGAGTGGTCGATCGGCGAGGATCCACGGACCTCACCCGGCGTCGTCGTCGCCGACGTGTCCTCATCGGCCCTCGCGGACGCCGTGCCGACCTCGGACGCCGAGGCGGACGTGATCCCGGAACCGATCGCCGAGTTCGCTCGCGGCGCGTTGCGACGACGCTACGACCTTACGGACGCGCTCTCGCTGATCGAGGAGCACGGCCTCCGCCACGCCGGCTTCGCCGCCGAGGGCTGTCCGGTCGAGGGACGCGGCCGGATCGGCGCGCTCGCCGCCGTCGGCGCGGCGGCCGCCTTCGAGGAGTGGACCCACGAACACATCGCCTATCGGGCGTTCGACCGTTGCGGCACCCCACGGTCGGTCGACCACGACTCCCTCTTTGCGGCCGCCGAGGAGGGCTACCCGACGGTCTGGGACACGGTCGATCGCGGCACGGACGCGGCGGTCTGCGTCCCGAACGCGCCGGGGCCGATCCTCTACGGGATCCGCGGCGACGACCCCGACGCGTGTCGCGCGGTCGCCGACCGGATCGACTCGGAGCCGGTCGACCGGTCAGCGACGTTCCTGACGAACCAGGGGACCGACGCACACCTCCGCCCGGGCGAGATCGGGTCGCTCCGGGCTGGTGCCGGCTACCGCGTCGACGGCGTGGTTGCGACCGCGCCGGAAACGCGCCGGGGCGGCCACGTCTTCCTCGAACTCGCGGCACCCGACCCGGCGGGGACCGACGGGGCGGAGAAGACCGTCTCCGAGGACCGCGACCGCCTGCTGGCCGCCGCCTTCGCGCCGACCGAGCGGTTCCGCGACCGCGTTCGTGCCCTCCGGGTCGGCGACCGGCTCACCGTCTGCGGCGAGGTCGCGGCCGGGCGAGACGACGACCCGGCGACGCCGGACCGGACGATCAAACTCGAGAAGTTCGCGGTCCGGGACCTGGTGCGGACCGAACGCGTCACCCCGACCTGTCCCGACTGCGGCCGGTCGATGTCCTCGGCGGGCCGCGGACAGGGGTATCGGTGTCGCGACTGTGGAACCGACGCACCGGGCAAGACGACCGCCCGGCTCGACCGGGATCTCGACCCGGGATGGTACGAGGTTCCCCCGTGCGCACGGCGTCACGTCGCGAAACCGCTGATCCGCGGAGGGTTCGACGCGCCGACCCATCCCGAACGGTGACCCGATCGGAAAGTGGGACGGAGAGTGAAGACGGGGGATGAAGACGGACGGGGGATGGAGACGGACGGGAGTTGGAGACGGACGGGAGTTGGAGACGGAAGACGGCGGACTCAGTACGTCACGAGGTTCGTCCCGACCGAGCACACGTACTCGCCGGCGGCGGCCTGCGGAAGCCGACGGGATCGCCAGAATATCCCGTCGCTGTCGGCGGTCACGCGGGCGCGACGGTCGCCGAAGACGCCCGTTACCTCGAAGAGGGCGTCGCCGGCCTCGACGCGCTCGCCGAGTTCACGTTCGAACCGAACTAACCCGCCGGCCGGCGATCGGTACTGTTCGAACCCGCGAGCGCGCGTCTGTTTGGCGACCGACACCTCCCGGTCGAGGAACCCGTAGTAGCCGAGGACGTTGAAGACGCCCTCGACGCCCTTGCGGATCGACTCCTCGTCCCACCCGACGCAGCCGCCGAGTTCGGGATCGACCGTCGGGATCCCCTTGTTCGGGGCGATCCGGGCGAGCTGTCCGTCGGGACCCTTCTGGTCGAGCACGTAGCCGCAGCCGAAGACCTTCGCGAGCCGGAGACAGTCGCTGTGCAGCCGGTGTCGCGGTCCACACCGGACGCGCACCTCGTCGATCATCCGGCTGGTCGATCCCTGGTGGAGATCCAGAATCAGGTCCGCGCGCGTGGCCGCATCGAAGGTGGCGTGGGCGATCCGCTCGGAGGTCGTCCCGGTCGCGTTGCCGGGATATGCCCGGTTCGTCTTCGTGTCGTCGATCGGGTTGCGATGTTCGGCCGTTTGAAAGCCGTAGTAGTTGACGATTCCGACTACGAGGACCGCGCCGGAGAGGGCCGTCGGGTCGATGCGGGGGACGACCCGGTTGACGACGCCGAGCCCGTTGAGTTCGTCCCCGTCGCTGACCGCCTGGATGTACAGCGTCTTTCCGTCGTCGACGCCGTTGATCACCGCCACCGGCAGTCGGACGGGCGAGCCGTCGCGGGTCTCACCGACCTCGAGGCGCCCCGTTGCCGTCTCACCCGGGGCCGCGCTCGCCGTTCCCAGCGTAAGCATTACCGTAGCCACGGCGGGGCCCGCCTAAACCGGTTCGATCCGCGCCGATCGGCAGGGGTCGAGAAGACCGGGGATCGCGGTCGATTCCGTGGTCGACGGCGACCCCGTGATCGCGGCGGGCCCCGTGGTCGACGGCGACCGCAACGTCACTCAGCCGAGACGTCACTCGGCCGCGATCGCACAGCCGTCCGAGTAGTCGATCCCCTCGATCGTCTCGATGGGGTCCTCGCCACACACCGGGCAGTCGGGATTGCGGGCGTACTCGACCGTCTCGAAGGTCATCCCCATCGCGTCGTAAAACAACATCCGTCCAGACAGCGGTTCACCCGACTCGAGCAGCAGCTTGACCGCTTCGGTGGCCTGGATACAGCCGAGCGTTCCGGGAAGGACACCGAGGACGCCCGTGGAGGCACAGTCGGGGACGGTCCCGGGCTCGGGCGCCTCCGGGAACAGACACCGGTAACACGGCCCCTCGGGCAGCAGCGTCGTCGCTTGCCCCTCGAACTTGTAGATCGCGCCGTGTGCCACCGGGATCGACTCGATCCGGGCGACGTCGTTGACGATGTACCGCGTCCGGAAGTTGTCCGAGCAGTCGACGATCACGTCGTGGTCGGCCAGGAGCTCGCGTGCGTTGGTCACGTCCAACCGGGTCTCGTGGGTCCGGACGTCGACGTCCGGGTTGAGTGCCTCGACGTACCGGCGGGCCGACTCGACCTTCGGCTCGCCCACGTCGGCGTCGGCGTGGATGACCTGCCGCTGGAGGTTGGACCGCTCGACGACGTCGTCGTCGACGATCCCGATCGTTCCCACTCCCGCCGCGGCGAGATACTGAATGACCGGCGCGCCGAGGCCACCGGCACCGAGCACGAGGACGTCGCCCTCGAGCAGCCGCTGTTGGCCCTCGGGGCCGACCTCGTCGAGAATGATGTGTCTGGAGTAGCGATCCAGCTGCGTCGCGTCCAGCGAAAGGCTCATACCCGACGTTGGCCGGTGACGGGCATAAGGATGCGGGGGTCGATCCGGGTCGATCCGAACCGCTTCGATGGATCGATCGGCGTCTGTGTGACGAGACGGCGTCTGTGTGACGAGACGGCGTCTACTTGCCGCGGCGTCGGTCGCCGCCGATCGACGGTCGCGTGTGCTCGGTACCCTTGCCGCGGGTCCGCTGGCCGCGGCCCTTGGTGCCGGCGGAGGTGAGTCCACGGAACGCGCGACCCTGATGCTGGTCCTCACAGATCCAGGAGAGGTCGTCGTCGTTCTCGATCGCGGGGTGGTTCGGGTCCACCAGGATCACTTCGTGCCACTTCTGGGAGCCGTCCTCACCGACCCAGTAGGAGTTGAGCACGCGCAGGTTGCGGAACTTCCGCGAAGCGCGCTCCTCGGCGATCCGCTGGATCGACTTGCGGCGCGAGAGCCGGTTGACACCCTGACGCTTCGACCGGCGGCCGGCCGTGAAGCGCTGCTTGCGCGAGCCGCCCTTGCGGACGCTCACGCGGGCGACGACGACGCCCTGTTTGGCCTTGTAGCCGAGTTCGCGGGCCTTGTCGAGGCGGGTGGGGCGTTCGATCCGCTCGATCGCGCCCTGTTCGCGCCATTCCTGCTTGCGCTGCCACTGGAGCTCGGCGAGTTTCCCCTCCTTGGGGGACTGCCAGGCGTCCTTGATGTGCGAGTAGAAGCTTCGTGCCATGGTTTGTCCACGGACGGTTGCGATTCAGCCCCGCGACGACGCCGCGGAGCCACATTTCGTCCCGTCCCCGACCGGTGCCGGCCGGGCGGCGGGTGCCCGCTGGACGTCCATCCCAGCGAGTTACCGTGAGTTCCCGACGGTCCCGCTTAAAAACGTCGGTCATCAGTCGTCGGTGAGAGACGCTCACACGACCACGAAACGGTGATCGAATGCAGCCGATCACGCGGTCACGTGACCGGTCAGTCCGGCCGTCGGTCGGTCCTGGTGGGAAGTCGTCCGGTAGTCGACGACGTTCAGGCAGTCTGTCGGTCGATTGCGTCGGCGATGATCGTCATCGCCGTGTCCGCGAGTTCCTCGGTCAACACCAGCGGCGGCACGAGCCGCAACACGTTGCCGTGGGGGCCGGCCTTCCAGACGAGGACGCCGTGTTCGAAGCAGTCGGTCTGGATGGCGTCGACCGTCTCGTCGTCCGGCTGGCCGTTCTCGTCGGTGAACTCGACGCCGATGAACAGACCCTTGCCGCGGATCTCGGCGATCGCGTCGTTCGAGTCGGCGATCTCCCGGAATCGGTCGCGGATCTCCTCGCCCAGCTGGCGGGCGTGTGCCAACAGGTCGTGGTCCTGAATGTACTCGATCGCGCGGACGCCGGCACGCATCGCCACCACGTGGCCGCGGTAGGTGCCCGCGTGGTCGCCCGACCCCCACGTGTCCAGGTCCTCGTGGTACATCAGTCCCGACAGCGGGAAGCCCACCCCGCCAAGCGCCTTCGCGGTCGTCATCGCGTCCGGCGTCACGTCGTACCACTCGCTGGCCCACCACTCGCCCGTCCGGCCGAATCCCGACTGGATCTCGTCGAACACCAACGGCACGTCGTTGTCGGTCGCCAGATCGCGCAATCCCTGGAGGAAGCCCTCCGGCGGCGCGACGATCCCGCCCTCGCCCTGGATCGGCTCGACGATGATCCCTGCCGGATTCGCCAGTCCACCGTACGGATCCTCGAGGATCGCTTTGACCTCCTCGAGGGAGTGCTCGACCGCCTCCTGGGGCGGCTTCTCCTGATGGAGCGGGTTCGGATACGGCGCGTGCACCACGTCCGCCAACAGCGGCGTGTAGTGATCCTTGAGCTTCTTGTTGCCCGTGATGCTCATCGCGCCCGAGGACGTGCCGTGATAGGCGCCGCGGAACGAGATCAGCCCGTCACCGCCCGAGTTGTACTTCGCCAGCTTGATCGCGGCTTCGATGGCGTCGGAGCCGGTCGGGCCGCCGAAGACGAAGCGGTTCTGGTCTTTGAGCCCGGGCGGCGCGATTTCGTTGAGCCGCTCGATGAGGTCAAGCCGAGCCTCAGTGGGGAAGTCGATCGTGTGAACGAGCTTGTCGGCCTGCTCGTGGACGGCCTCGAGCACGTAGGGGTTCGAGTGACCCACGTTCAACACGCCGATGCCGGCAAACAGATCGATGTAGGTGTTGCCGTCGGGATCCCGGACGGTCGCGCCCTTGCCTTCCTCGAAGGCGACCGGAATGTCCTCGGGATACGCCACCGCGCTCGAGTCGATCTGCCGTTGCGTCTCCAGTAGCTCGCGTGATCGTGGTCCGGGAACGTCCCCGACTGACGGTGCGTCCTCGAAGTGGAGTTCCTCGATCGGTGGGCCTGCCATGGTTGAACGTGTGTCCGGAGTCCTATAGTTCTTACTTCATCCGACCTCTACGGTATTGATCGAACAGCAGACGATATATTTCTAAATAACTAAACTAAATACAAGAGAATTCCAATGCGACGTGTGTGAGCGGGACGATACCCATCTTTCTCAGCCACCATACGTCGTTCGTCTCGTCGGCGTCGATATCGCTCGAACCACCGATCCGGGCTCATGTCCTCTGGTGTTATACATCGTTCAATGAGTACGTATCGAATGGAACGTTGTCCCATATTTATCGTGTTAATACAATATCCGGTAACGGTTTCCAGAACGTATAAGTGTGAGTGTCTCATCCACGCTATTAGCTGTCAACCATTATGGGATCAAACACGAATTCGGATTCAAGTGATCGACAGATCGATTCTTCGAGCGGAAATAGCACGGATGACGGGAGTCGCCGGGATTTCCTCCGAACCACCGGTGCCGGGATCGCGATCGCCTCCGTCGCCGGCTGTCTCGGAAACGGCGACGGCAATGGAAACGGTGGCGGCAACGGCGGCAACGGCGGCAACGGCGGTGGCAACGGCGACGGAAGCGGCGATGGACTCACGATCGGGTTCTACAACCCCCTCTCCGGACCGAACTCCAACATCGGCGAGCAGAAGCAGATCGGCGCAGAGATGTCCCGCGACATAATCAACGAGGCCGGTGGCGTTCACGGCCAGGACATCGAACTCGTGTTCGGTGACTCGGAGTCACAGCCCTCGGCGGGACGCAACGAAGTCAACCGCCTCATCCAGCAGGAGGGCGTCGACGTGATCGGCGGCGGGTTCCACAGCGACGTCGCGCTTGCGACCGTCGAGGTCACCGCCCAACACGACGTCCCGCAGATCATCGACGAGGCCGTCTCGAACGCCATCGTCGAAAAGATCAACGACCAGGAGCTATGGAACGTCTTCAAGACGACGCCGCCGTCGGAGGCGTACGCGGTCGGCTGGCGACAGCTGATCGACCAGTTCCAGAACGACGGCACGGGGTATTTCCCCTACGAGGACCAGACGATCGCCCTGATCGGCGAGGACACCTCCTACGGGCTGTCGATCATGGACCTGATGCGCGACGAACTCGACGAGATCGGCTGGGAGGTCGTCTCACAGGACGAGGTCGCGCTTGACGAGACCGACTTCACGTCGCTGCTCTCGCGGATCCAGTCCAACGACCCGGACATCGTCTGGGCGGTCCAGACGTCCTCCTCGGGTGCCGGCAACCTGACGCGACAGTTCGCCGAGTCGGGCTTCGAGGGGACGCACTTCTTCCACAACTACGGGCTGACGATCGGGGACGCGCTCGAGACCGCCGGCAGCGCCGGCGACGGGGCGATCACGCTGTTGAACGCGGGACGCGTCGACGCGCTGCTCGAGGAACAGGGTGCCCTGGAAGCGTGGAACGAACGCACCGACCTGGACATGACCGGCAGCGCCGCGCTGTCCTACCAGAACATCAAGGTCATCGCGGAGTACGTGTCGGCCTTCGAGAGCCTCGAGGCCTTCCGGTCGGCCAGCGTCGATGAGTGGGAATCGACGGTCCTCGAACACGACCCGATCCCGGGCGGCACCGGCTACATCAGTTACCAGGATAACCACCAGGCCGCATGGGGCGGCGTCGACACCCAGCCTGCCCCCGGCTACCAGGTCATCGACCAGGAACTCAACCTCGTGTGGCCCTCCGAGATCGCCACCGCCGAGATCGACACCTCGGTCTACTGATCACGGATGGCAGGACACGATATGGAAGCAGACCGCGGCTCGAGTGGATTCGGAGCCGGCACCCTCGCCGGGTCGGAAACGAGCTGGCTGAACGGGGAGCGATGCGGATAGCGCGCGTCACATCGGCGGAGGAACGTGACGCGGTCTTCCCCGTCCTGCAACAGCTTCGCGACCACCTCGACCGCGAGGCGTTCGAGGAGCTGTACGAACCGATGGCCGAGGAAGGCTACCGGCTCTTCGCGGGCTACGTCGGCGAAGATCCGGTAGCGGTCGCCGGCGTCACGATTTCGACGAACCTCTACCTCGGCCGGCACGCGTACGTCTACGACCTCGTCGTCGACGAGGACCACCGGTCCGAGGGCCACGGCGCCGAGATGCTCGAGCACGTTCACGACTGGGCCGCCGACAACGACTGTGCGGCCGTCGAGCTCGAGTCCGGCTTGTGGCGCGAGGATGCCCACCGGTTCTATCTCGACCTGGGGTACGAGAAATACTGCTACTCGTTCAAATATGACCTCGAGTGACGACCGGGCGGCCGCCTCGAGTGACGACCCGACGGACGTCTGTTACACCTCGGCGGCGACGCTCGCTGCGGAGATCCGCCGCGGGGAACGCTCGCCGGTCGCGGTCGTCGACGCGTTCCTCGAGCGCATCGGCCGGGTAAACCCCGAGATCAACGCCTACGTGACCGTCTGCGAGGAGTCTGCCCGGGAGGCCGCCGCCGAAGCCGAACGCGCCGTCGAGCGCGGCGAGGACCTCGGTCCGCTGCACGGCGTTCCGGTCGCGATCAAGGACCTGAACCACGTCGCGGGCGTGCGGACCACGTTCGGCTCGCCCGCCTTCGCCGACCACGTCCCCGAGGAGGACGACGTGGTCGTCTCCCGGCTTCGCGAGGCGGGGGCGATCATCCTCGGGAAGACGAACACGCCCGAGTTCGGCCGGAAGACGATGACGGACAACCCCGTCTTCGGCGCCTCGGGGAACCCGTGGGACCCGAGCCGGACGACCGGCGGATCCTCGGGCGGCAGCGCGGCGGCGGTCGCCGCCGGGCTGGCCCCCATAGCGCTCGGCTCGGACGCGGCCGGGTCGATCCGGATCCCCTCGAGCGCCTGCGGCGTGGTCGGGCTCCTCCCGGACTTCGGGCGCGTGCCCGCGGGCCCGGTTCGCTCGGACGCGTTTCAGGAGATCCTTCCGTACACGTTCTTCGGACCGATCGCCCGCACCGTCTCGGACGCGGCGCTGATGCTCGAGGCGATGGCAGGCCCCGACGCGAGCGATCCGTACGGACTCCCCGAACCGACAGGATCCTACCAGGAGGCGGCCCGGGAGGCCCTCGACCTCTCCGACCTGCGGATCGGCTACTCGCCGAACTTCGGCGACTTCGTCGTCTCGAACGCGGTCTCGAGCGCGGTCGAATCCGCCCTCGAGGAGCTTTCGGCGGCCGGCGCGACGGTCGAGGAGATCGAGATCCCCTTCGAGGGGAGTTGGGAGGAGCGTCACGACGCGATCGAGTGGATCCTCCAGTCCCGATACGTCGGACTGTACGAGAACCTCAGACGTGACGCCGACGTCGACCTGTTGGCGACCGACGAGCCGATAACGCCGGAGGTCCGCTCGCGGATCCGGGCCGGCCTCGAGCTCGACACGACGACGCTTTCGACGGCACGCCGCCGCCGGACGGCGGTATACGATGCGATCACGACGGCGCTTGCGGACGTCGACGTCCTCGCGACGCCGACGCTCGGGCGGACCGCGTTCGGGCTCGACGTCACGGAGCCGACCGTCGACGGCAAGTCAGTGCACCGAATGCACGGCTGGACGCTCACCTGGCCGCTGAACCTCAGCGGCCACCCGGCGGTCTCGATCCCGGTCGGGTTCGACGACGACGGGCTCCCGATCGGAATGCAGGTGGTCGGCGACCGGCTCGCGGACCGCGAGGTGGTCGCCGCCGGCGCGGCCATCGAGGACGCGACTCCCTGGACGGATGCGTATCCCCCGACGGCGATCGGAGGAAACAGATGACGACAGTACTCTCAGTCGACGACGTGACGAAACGGTTCGGCGGCATCGTCGCCGTCGACGGGCTCGACCTGGCGATCGAGGAGGGCGAGCTCGTCGGCCTGATCGGGCCCAACGGGGCCGGAAAAACGACCACGCTCAACCTCATCACCGGGTTCCTGGACCCGGACGAGGGGACGGTCTCCCTCAACGGGGAGGACGTTACGGGCGCCTCGCCCGACGCGGTCTCGAAGCGCGGGATCGGGCGAACGTTCCAGATATCGAAGCCGTTCGGCCGCCTCTCGGTCTACGAGAACCTGCTCGTGCCGAACGTCTCGTGTGGACCGACCGAACAGGAGGAACGTATCGAGCGATTGCTCGAGGAACTCCACCTCGAGGAAGTGCGGGAGAACCGTGCCGACGAACTCAGCGGCGGACAAAAGAAGCTGCTCGAGCTCGCCCGCGTCCTGATGCTCGATCCCGATCTCATCCTGCTGGACGAGCCCGCAGCCGGGGTCAATCCGGCGCTGATGGACGACATCATCGAGGACATCCGCCGCATCAACGATGGCGGCACCGCGATCCTCGTCATCGAACACGATATGTCAGTAATAAGCGAACTGTGTGAACGCGTCGTCGTGATGAACGCCGGCCGCGACATCGCCTCGGGAACGTTTGAGGAGATCCGCGACGATGAGAAGGTCCGTGAGGCCTACCTCGGGGGGACCTGAGATGAGCCTGATCGAACTCGACGGCGTCGACGCCGGGTACGGCGAGAACCAGGTCCTCCACGACCTCTCTGCGACGATCGCCGAGGACCGCGTGAACTGCGTCATCGGCCCGAACGGGTCCGGCAAGTCCACGATGATGAAGTCCATCCTCGGGATGGTCGACGTCTGGGACGGCACGATCACGATACGGGGCGAGGACGTGACGAACGACCATCCACGGGAGGTCCTCGAACGTGGCGTCGTGATGCTTCCGCAGGGCGGCAGCGTCTTCCCGGACATGACCGTCAAGGAGAACCTCCAGATGGGAGGCTACCTGATCGACGACGATGACCTGCTCGACCGACAGTACGAGGAGGTCTACGATATGTTCCCCGTTCTCAAGAAGAAGCGCTCCCAGCACGCCGGGGACCTCTCGGGCGGACAGCAGATGATGGTCGCGTTCGGGCGGGCGATGATGCCCGATCCCGACATCCTCCTGTTGGACGAACCGAGCGCAGGGCTGGCGCCCCACCTGGTCGACGACGTCTTCGAGCAGATAGCGGCCCTGAAGGAGCGCGGTCGGGACATGCTCATCATCGAACAGAACGTCCGACGGGTGCTCGAGATCGCCGAGTACGTCTACGTCCTCGATCAGGGACGGCTGGAGTACGAGGGCGATACCGAGTCCCTGCGGAACGAGGACGATATAATGGAGATGTACATCGGAGAACGACACGGATGACGGTGGAACCGACACCCACGAATCACGACACGCTCCGGCGGACGACGCCGGGTCGGAGGGCGGACGATGGTTAGCGTCTCGCTTCTCGCCCAACAGCTCGTCAACGGGCTGTTGTTCGGCGGTCAGCTCGCGCTGATCGCCGTCGGCCTCACGCTCATCTGGGGCGTCGCACGCGTGTTGAACTTTGGACACGGCGCGATGTTTATGGTCGGCGGCTACGTCGGCTTCTTCACGCTCGGCGCGACGGGGAGTCTGGTCGCAGCGGTGGTCGCCGCCGGGGGTGTGGTGTTCGCGCTCGGATACGTGACCGAGGTTGCGCTCATCCGGCCGCTCCGGGATCGGGAGGAGTTCGGGATCCCGTCGATGGTCGTCACGCTCGGGCTCGCGTTCTTCCTCGAAAACGCCTTCATCGTCTGGATCGGATCACAGCGTGAGTCGTTCCCCCAATTCACCGACGTGATCTGGACCGTCGCCGGGATCACGCTGAGCGCCCAGCGAGTGCTGATCTTCATCATTTCGGTCATCGCGTTGGGGCTCCTCTTCGTGATCATCTCACGAACGAAGCTCGGGCTCGCCATCCGCGCCGTCTCCCAGGACAACGACACGGCGCTGTTGATGGGCGTTCGTCCGAACCGCGTGTACGCGATCACCTTCGGAATCAGTGCCGCGCTTGCGGGGCTCGCCGGCGTCCTGTTGGCCCCGCTGTTCGCGGTCTATCCCTCCGTGGGATGGTATCCGTTCCTTCTGTCGTTCGTCGTCGTGATGGTCGGCGGACTCGGAAGCGTTCGCGGAACGCTGCTGGCGGCGATTGGGCTTGCGGTCGTTCGCAGCATCAGCATCATCTGGGTCTCCAGTGAGATGGCGATGATCATCCTCTTTGCGATCATGATAGTCGTACTCGTCGCGTATCCGGACGGCATCGGGGGGTATCTCGAATGACTGCGCTCGAGACGCTCCGGTCCGGGATCGCCCGGACCGGCGATCGGCTCGTCGAGGACGCCCGATCGCGAAACGGGGTCGTCTTCGCGGTGCTGGCGCTGCTGGCGCTGCTGGCGCCGCAACTGGTCGGCGGCTACACCCTCGACCTGCTGACGCAGCTCATCATCGCGATCCTCGTGGTCACGAGCTGGATCTTCATCGCCGGCTACTTCGGGATGTTCAGCTTCGCGCACGCCGCCCTCTACGGGATCGGCGCGTACGCGACGGCCCTGCTCGCCGGCCAGGCGGGCGTGCATCCGGTCCTGGCGGTGCTGCTCGGCGGCGTCGTCGCCGGGATCTTCGCGATCCCGATCGCCCTTCCGGTGTTGCGCCTCTCCGGCGCCTACGTCGGGATGGCGACGCTCGCGTTCGCCGAGATCGTCTACCGGCTGACGATCCATTTCCGCGATCTCACCGGCGGGCCGACCGGATACACGGGATTCCCGGCGCTGTTCGGCGGAAACCGCCTCGCACTGTATTATTTCGTGTTCGCGGTCGTGGTCGTCCTGCTGGTCGTCCAGTACGGGCTGTTGGTCAACCGGTTCGGCCTCGTCGCGCGGGCGATCCGCGAGGCCCCCGACGCGGCACGGATGCTGGGGAACAACGTCCCCCGGTACAAGCTCGTCGGGTTCGTCGTCGGGTCCGCCATCGCCGGCGTCGCCGGCGGGCTGCAGATATACACCATCCAGATCATCTCGCCGCCGATGATCGAGGTCAACCGGATGATCGAGTTCATGGCGATGGGCATCATCGGTGGCCTCCGGACGATCGGCGGCGGGATCTTCGGGGCCGTGATCGTCTTCGGCCTCAACGAGGGACTCCGTGACCTCGGGGAGATCCGGCTCGTGATCTGGGGTGCGATGCTGATCCTCGTGACGATCTACTTCCCGGACGGACTCGCCGCCAGCTCACTCGATCCACGCGACCGACTTCGGGAGTTGTTCGATCGAAAATAGACGAGGCCGATCGAACACGGAGGGCCGGAACCGATCGAACACGGAGGGCCGGAACCGATCGAACACGGATGACCGAACGCGATCACACGAAACCACGACCCACACACAACGGAGAACACGAAGGAGACACACGATGACGGACACAGACACACTCACGGAAACGATCGAATCGAAGAAAGACGAGCTCATCGACCTGGTCGGCGACCTCGTGGAGGCACCGACCGTCACCGGCGACGAGGCACCCGCTCAGGAGGTCATCATCGATCGGCTCGAGGCGATGGGGCTCGAGCCCGACGTCTTCGAGCCGTCGACCGACGACCTGGCGGACCACGAGGGGTACTTCGAGACGTCCTCCTACGAGGAGTACGGCTACGAGGGACGGCCGAACGTCGTCGCCTGCCGCGAAGGTGGCGACGGGCCGACGCTCACGGTGGGGGGTCACATCGACGTGGTCGACGTGACCGAGGCCGAGTGGAACCGCGAGCCGTGGTCGTTGACCCAGGAGGGGGAGACCCTCTATGGCCGTGGAGTTGCGGACATGAAGGGCGGGCTCGCGGCGACCCTGATCGCGATGGAGGCGCTCGATGAACTCGAGATCGAGCTCGGCGGTGACCTCGTCTTCCAGTCGACGATCGAGGAGGAAGATGGCGGCGTCGGCGGCGCGCTGGCAGCCCTCGATCGGGGATACGTCCCGGACGCAGCGGTGATCGCCGAACCGTTCGACGTCCCGAACGTCGGGATCGCGAGCGCGGGCGTGATGTACTTCCGCGTGGTCGTGCCGGGCAAGAGCGTCCACGCGGCGTGGGGCCACGAGGGCGTCAACGCCATCGGCAACGCCGCCACGGTCTACCGCGCCCTCGAAGAGCTCGACGCCGAGCGGAAGGCACGGATCGACTACGAGCCGGCCTACCGGGCGAACCCCTCCCTCAAGGGGAACGTCACGAACCTCAACGTCGGGACGATCGAGGCCGGCGACTGGCCCTCGACGCTCCCCTCGCGGGCGGTTCTCCAGGGGCGGATCGGCTGGCCGCCGGGCGAGACCCGCGCCGAGGTCCGGTCACAGATCGAGGATGCCGTCGCGGAGGCGGCCGCGAACGACGAGTGGCTCGCCGACCATCCACCCGAGGTCGAGTGGTTCGGCTGGCAGGCCGAACCCCACGAGGTCGATCCGACCGGCGAGATCGCGACGCTCGCGAAGCACGTTGGCGAGGACGTCACCGGCCGCTCCGGCTCGTTCGTCGGCGGCAACGCCGGCCTCGACGAGCGGTTCTACCCGCTGTATTACGATGTGGACGCCGTCTCGGTCGGTCCCGACGGGGCGAACCTCCACGGGGCGGACGAACACACCACGGTACCCTCGCTGCTCGAGACCGCGGCGACGATCGCCGCGATCGCCGTCGAATACTGTGGCACCACGGAGTGAGTCAACGAGATGACACCCGATCTCACCGTCTACTGGGACGACCGAATGCTCGATCACGAACCACCCGCTGGGGCCTTCAAGTATCCTGACACGCCGATCGTTGCGACCCCCGAGATCCACCCCGATCGTCGCGAGCGCGTCGAGAACATCCGCGCGATGATCGACCACGCCTTCGGCGACGTCACGGAAACGGTCTCGCCGTCCCCGGCGAGCCGGGACGCCCTCGAACGGGTCCACGACCCCGAGTACCTCGACTGGCTCGCGTCGTTCTGTGCCGACGGCGGCGGCCGGATCGAGGACACCACGACCGGGATGAACGAGCACAGCTACGACGCGGCGCGGGTCGCCGCCGGCGCCGCGATCGAGGCGGCCGAGGCCGCGCTCTCGAGCGGGACCAGCGACGACGAACCCGCAAGCGGAGACGGAACCGACGAGGGCGACGGTCACGCCCTCCCGTACGCGCTCTGTCGGCCGAGCGGCCACCACGCACAGCCCGACCGCGCCGACGGGTTCTGCTTCCTGAACAACGCGGCGCTTGCCGCCGAGGCGGCGCTCGCCGACGACGGCCCCGCCGACGTCGCGGCCGGCCGGGTCGCGATCGTCGACTGGGACGTCCACCATGGGAACGGCACCCAGGAGACGTTTTACGGCCGGGATGACGTCCTGTTCGTGAGCGCCCACAACGACCACGGCTCCTGGCATCCGGAGTATCATCCCCAGGAGGGATCGATCGACGAGGTCGGCACCGGAGACGGCGAGGGGTACACCGTCAACGTGCCGCTGCCGCCGGGAACCGGCAACCGGGGGTACGGGGCGGTTTTCGACCGGATCGTCGAACCGGTCGTCGCCGAGTTCGACCCGGACCTGGTGATCGTCAGCGCCGGCCAGGACGCCGGGCCGGCCGATATGAACGGCCGGAACATCGTGACCCGGGGTGGCTTCCGGGACCTCGGGGCCCGCGTCCGCCGGCTTGCCGACGACACGGCCGACGGTGCGCTCGCGCTGATCCAGGAGGGGGGCTACCAGCCCTCCCACCTCTCGTTCGCCACCCTCGGCGTCTTCGAGGGCGTCCTCGACGAGACGGTCGAACTGGAGCAGTACGGGACCGGGGACCCCTTCGAGTTCCTGGACGAACCCACGGGGCTGGTCGACGAGTGGATCGACGACGCGGTCGAGCATCACCAGGAGTACTGGCCGGTTTCCTGACCCACCGGTTCCGTCGCTCCGGCGACGTGTGTTACTTCTCGATGATGCTTTCCTCGACCGACTCGCCGAAGTGCCGGGCGACGTCCTCGTAATAGAGCGCGACCTCGTCGCCGGGCTCGAGGTCGGTCACCGCGATCCGGCCCTCGCTCGTGGCGACTTTGATCGTCTCGGCGTTCTGCAGCAGCGTCTCGACGCGATCGACGCCGTCGTCGGTCTCGACCTCGGCCTCCACGCGGAACATCGGCCGCTTCTCGATCTTGACGCGACCGACGATCGCCTCCCGGGTGTGCCCGTCCGTGTCGACGACCTGGACCTCGTCGCCCGACTTCAGCCCGGCGAGGTACTTCGTCCCGCCGTCCGGCGTCCGGACGTAGGCGTGGACGGCCCCCGCGTTGACCCGGAAGGGTCGGGAGGCGACGTAGGGACTCTCGGCGGTCTCAGCGTGGACGAAGAAGAGCCCGCGCGACATCGACCCGACGAGCATCCCCTCGTCGTGATCCAGCAGGCTGCCGGTATCGATGCAGACGCGGTCGGCCATCCCGGCCTGTTCGACCTCGGTGATGGTCGCGTACGAGAGATCGAGCTGTTCCCGGGCGGCAGCATCGCGGGCCTCGACGGCGCCGCGGATGGCGTCGGGTGAGTCGGCGTCGACGAGCACCCCGTCGGATCCGGACTCCAGCGTCTCGAAGGCGGTCTGGGCCTCCGCGGCCGACGTCACGCCCGCGACGAGATGGGTCTCCTCGCCGACGCGGGCGATCAGGTTCTCGAGCGGGATGATCGTCCAGTCCTCGCCGACCACGATCGTGTACTCGGCGTCGGCGGCGGCGTCCTCAGCGAACGCCTCGTACCGCTCGTCGAGGATGCGGGCGTACACTCCCTGCGCCCGGTCATCACGGCGGCGAAGGGTCGACAGGTCCGCGGATCCCGAGAGGTCATCAGGCATCGAGATCGTTCCGTCACCCTCGCCGTCCTTGCCGACGATGTAGGCGTCCGCGCTCGCAGCGTCCGCGTCGGCATCCGGTTCCGCCTCGTCGACGACGTCGGCGTCGGAGCGGAACGCCGCGACGTTGACGTCGCCGAGTTCCCTGACCCGCGGGACGTCGGCCTCGTCGACGAGCACCCAGTCGACCCCGGCCTCGATGCCGGCCGTGATCCGGCGTTTGCGCTGCTCCCAGTCGCCGACCTCGTCGTCGGCTTTGACCCAGACGGTTCGTGTCATTATCGATGGGACGCCCCCTCGGGGCTTGAAAACTGCGAAAGTACGGTCGGGGCGAGGGTCGCTTTGATACTGTCGGGTCCGTGATCGATCGATGACCTACGCGTCGACGAGGCCGGCGGCGCGGAGCGCGTCCGCCGCGTCACGGTCGTCGTGAACCACGGCGCTGACCGCCGCGGTGATGGCTTCGGGGTCCTCGTGCTGGAAGATCGACCGACCCATCGAGACGCCGGCGGCGCCGCCGTCCATCGCGCCGCGGACCATCTCGATGGTCTGACGATCGGTGCCGCGCGATCCGCCGGCGATGACCACCGGGAGCCGCGTCGACTCACAGACGTGTTCGAAGGAGTCGCCGTCGCCGGAGTAGCCCGTCTTGACGACGTCGGCTCCGAGCTCCTCGGCGAGCCGGACGGCGTGGCCGAGCGCCTCGGGATCGTCCCCCTCAACGCCGGGGCCGCGCGCGTACGCCATCGCGAGCACGGGCAGGCCGAGCCGCTCCGCGTCAGCGGTCAGTTCCGCCAGGTCCTCGATCTGTTTCGGCTCGTAGGTGGAGCCGACGTTGATGTGGAGGGAGACCGCGTCGGCGCCGGCTCGAACCGCCTCCTCGGCGGTGGCGGTCATCCGCTTGTCGTTCTCGTCGGGACCGATCGTCGTCGATCCGTTGGTGTGGACGATGTAGCCCGCGTCGTTTTTGTTCGCGTGGACGCGCGGGGCGATCCCCTTTTGCGTCAATACGGCGTCGGCCCCGCCGCTGGTGACGCCGTCGATCGTCGATTCGATGTCCTTCAGGCCGGCGACCGCACCCATCGTGAGCCCGTGATCCATCGGGACGATCAGGTAGCGGTCGTTCGTGGAGATGCGGTCGAGTCGTGCTGTGAGTCCTGCTGTCATTGTCGGTGGGTGGGGTGGATGATCGTCGGGAGCGTCGTGTTCGGTCGATCGTCGTTCCACGGCCGCGGTATCGCCCGGATCGCGCGTCAGCGGTACGTCGATCGTGGCGTCGGCACCGGCGTCGATCGTGGCATTGGCATCGATCGTGGCGTCGGCCCCCCGTCCGCCGTTGGGGCTCATCCGAACGGTCGTGGTCGAGTTCGTATGCGAGAGTGTGGCAATTACGCTTGACATCCTCCCCGCCCTAAAGGGCGAGGATTCCCGATCGCGTTGGGATGTTACGGTTCGCCGTTCACGATCTGTTCTCGTGGGGCGAAACAGCCCTCACTACGGTCGAACAGGTGAACCGCTAGCTGTGCCAACCAGCCGTTATCCTTATAAGTGGCTTTGGGTCGGGAGCGATCAGGACGGGTCGTCCGTCGATCGAGCGCGGGAACCCCGTTCGGCGCCCGCGACGAGCTCCCGCGAGAGCGCCTCAAGCCGGTCCGCCACCGCCGCCGTCGATCGGTCCGACTCGACGCCCTCGGCGACGATGTCGACGAGCGCCGACCCGACGATGATCCCGTCGGCGCCGCCCGCGACGATCCGCTCGGCGTGGTCGCCCGCGGAGATCCCGAATCCGACCGCCTTCGGAACGTCGTACTCCCGGAGCCGGTCGAGGCTGGCCGCCGTCTGGTCGGAGACGTCGTCCTGTGCGCCGGTGGTTCCGAGCCGGGCCTGGACGTAGACGTAACCCGACACCCGGTCCATGATCCGGTCAAGCCGGTCGCCCTCGGTGGTCGGTGCGACGATGAACACCAGATCGAGGCCGAACTCGTCGCAGGCCTCCCGGAGCGGGTCGGCCTCCTCGGCCGGGAGGTCGGGGACGACGAACCCTTCAAGTCCCGCCTCGGCGGCGCGCTCGACGAACGGGCGTGGCCCCTCCGTCTCACCCCACTGGTAGATGAGGTTGTAGTAGGTCATGCAGACGAGCGGCACGTCGACGTCGAGGTCCTCGACGAACTCGAAGAACCGGTCCGGCGTCATCCCGCCCTCGAGCGCGCGAACGACCGCGCCCTGGATCGTCGGCCCCTCGGCGATCGGTTCCGAGAAGGGAAGTCCGAGTTCGATGAGATCGGCGCCGCCGCGCTCGAGCGCCTCGACGTATTCGAGTGAGGACTCGTAGTCCGGATCCCCGACCGCGAGATACGGGATGTACGCCGGGCCGTCCGCGAACGCCTGCGCGATCGCCTCGCTGTTCCCCGACCGATCGGAGACGGCACGGTTCGACATCTAGATCCCCTCCGTGAACGCGGACATGTCCGGCGCACCGTCGATGTCGCGGGCGGCGGTCTCCTCGATCACGGACTCGAGGTCCTTGTCGCCGCGCCCGGAGACGGTGACGACCACCGTCTCGCCGAGCGCGTCCGCCTCCTGATCGGCCGTCCCGTTCGCGTCTCCGGCCTCGGCATCGGGACCCGCAACGGCCTCGAGGTACGCGATCGCGTGAGCGGACTCGAGCGCGGGGATGATCCCCTCGGTGCGTGAGAGGAGGTGGAACGCCTCGAGCGCCCGGTCGTCGTCGACGGCGGCCGGGGTGATGCGTCCCTCGTCGGCGAGATGTGCGAGCTCGGGGCCGACGCCGGCGTAATCGAGTCCGGCGGAGACCGAATGACTCTCGACGATCTGGCCGTGCGCGTCCTGAAGCAGCTTCGTGCGCGCGCCGTGGAGGACGCCCTCCTCGCCGGCGTACAGCGACGCCGAGTTGGGGGCGACGCCCTCCTCCTCGTCGATCGACAGGTCGGCGCCGCCGGCCTCGACGGCGTGCAGCGAGACCGTCTCGTCGTCGAGGAACGCGGCGAACGAGCCCATCGTGTTCGAGCCGCCGCCGGCGCACGCGACCACGTCGGTCGGAAGCTCGCCGATCGTCTCGAGCGCCTGCCGGCGCGCCTCCTCGGAGACGACCGACTGGAAGTCCCGGACCATCGCCGGGAAGGGGTGCGGCCCGACGACGCTGCCGATGACGTAGTGGGTGTCCTCGACGGATCCGGCCCAGTCGCGCATCGTCTCGGAGATGGCCTCCTTGAGCGTGCCGCGTCCGGCCGTCACCGGCGTCACGGTCGCGCCGTTGAGCGTCATCCGGAAGACGTTGGGACGCTGCCGGTTGATGTCGCGCTCGCCCATATACACCTCACAGGGCATATCGAGGTGGGCGGCCGCCATCGCGGTGGCGGTGCCGTGTTGGCCGGCGCCGGTCTCGGCGATGACCCGGTCTTTGCCCATATACTTCGCGAGCAGGACCTGTCCGAGTGCGTTGTTGAGCTTGTGCGCGCCGCCGTGAAGTAGGTCCTCCCGCTTCAGATAGACGTCACGGTCGTACCGCTCGGAGAGGCGTTCCGCGTGCTGGAGCGGCGTCGGGCGCCCGCCGAACTCCCGAAGCCGGCGCCGGAATTCGTCCATAAAGCCGTCCTCGTTCTCGAGGACGTACCGCTGATACGCGTCGGTCAGCTCCTCGATGGCGGGCATCAGCGCCTCGGGGACGTACTGGCCGCCATAGCGGCCGAACTTTCCGTCCGTCTCGCCGGGGACCGGGGTCGGATCGGCGGAGGTAGCCGGATCGGCTGGGTCCGCGGCGGTCGATCGCTGCGTCTCGTCGTCGTCGGTGGTCGATGTGGTCTCGCTCATGGAGTGGGTGTGGTCTCGCTCATCGTGAGGGCTGGCGTTCGATGGCGTCATCGGCGTCCGGGTCATCGGCATCCGTGCCGTCGGCGTCGTCGACGTTCGTGGCGTCTGCGGTCGTGAAGCGCCGCGTGTTCGAACGAACGTCCCCGTCCATTATGGCACTCCCGATCAGCAGCGCGTCGGCACCGGCCGCGCGCATCCGGCGGACGTCGGCCGCGGTCGTGACGCCGCTTTCCGCGATCAGGGTGACGTCCTCGGGGGCGTGGGGCGCGACGTCCTCGAACGTCGAGAGATCGACCTCGAGTTTCGCCAGATCGCGGTTGTTGATGCCGACGAATCGCGCGCCGGCCGAAAGCGCCCGCTCGAGCTCGGCACGGTCGTGAACCTCCACGAGGACCTGGAAGCCGCGGTCGCGGGCGGCCGCGAGCATCGGTCCGAGGTCGTCGCCGAGGAAGCGGGCGATCAGCAGGACGACGTCGCTTTCGACGGCGTCCAGTTGCGCCTCCCGAACGAGGAAGTCCTTCCGGAGAACGGGCACGTCGACCGCCTCGCGAACGCGCTCCAGGGTGTCGGTCGACCCGCCGAAGTGGGCGGGCTCGGTCAACACCGAGAGCGCGGCCGCCCCGCCCGCGACCATCTCGGTCGCGAGATCGACCGGGTCGTCCGCCCGGGTGCCGTCGGTGGTCGGGCTGGTCGGCTTGACCTCCGCGATCACCGGCGTTCGACCGTCACTCTCCACCGCCGCGAACGCCGACTCGAGGTCTCGGGGGTCGACGTCGACGTCGACGCGGTCGTCGCCGCCCGCCCGCGACTCGGCCCCCCGCGACTCGGCCGTCTCCAGGATCGACCGGACCGCCAGCGCGAGATCGTTCATCCTATCGTCCATTACTGATCACTAATGTACGTATCTGTTCATAAGGCTTGCGCACCCGCGTCACGGATGGACGGTTGGCGTTCGGTTCGATGAGGGAAGTCCCTTATAAACTGACGCCGTACGGGTAGCTATGAACGCGCTCGAACGGCCGGCGACGGTCGACCAAACCGACGACCCGCGTGCGGAGCCCGAACGGACCGATCGACGTCGATCGCGGGTGGACCGGAGGGATACACGATGGTGAGCCTCGGCGGGACGACGGGCGTCTACGCGCGCTCGTACCCGGCCCTTGATCGGGCCGTCGAAGTCGGATTCGCCAGCGGCCACGTCATCTCCGTCTCGTTCCCGGAGACCGTCCCCGAGGACGCCGAACGCGACCACGAGCTGCTCGACCGGATCGACGCGTACCTCGCCGGCGAGGAAGAATCGTTCACGGACGTGGAACTCGGCCTTACGCTCCCGACCGACCGCCGCGAGGTCCTGGAGGCGACGCGCAACCTACCGTACGGCGAGTCGGCGTCGCTCAGCCGTCTCACGCGGTTGGCCGGTCGGGACGACAACGATCCGGACGATTTGGGGTTCGTGCGGGAGGCGCTGAGCGAGAATCCGACGCCGTTGCTGATCCCCGACCACCGCGTCGAGGGCGGTCCGTACACGACGCCCGGATCGGTCCGTCGGACGTTCCGGGAGATCGAGGAGCTGCGCTGATTGGATCCGGAACGCCGAGGATCTTCGCAATGAGGGCGATCGGAAGCCGGCGCTGAACCATCACGATCGATGGAACCCTTTTAAACGACGGCCCCCGAAACCGGGGTATGACCGGTGCCGATATCCCCGAGGACCACCCGCGCTACGAGTCGCTGTTGACGCGACACCGGATCGAGGCGGGCGTCGACAAGGGGATCACCTCGAGACAGGGCCTGATCGCGCAGGGCCGCGGCGAGGCCTTCGATTACCTGCTCGGCGAGGAGACGCTTCCGTCGGCCGGCGACGCCGAGCGCGCCGCTGCCGCCCACCTGCTCGCCGCCGACCACCCCGTGCTCTCGGTCAACGGAAACGTGGCGGCACTCGTCCCCGAGGCGATCGTCGAGCTGGCGGCGGCGACCGAAGCCGACATCGAGGTCAACCTGTTCAACCGCACGACCGAGCGGATGGAACGGATCGCGGACCACCTCCGCGAGCACGGTGCCGAGGAGATCAAGGGACTGACCGCCGACGGACGGATCCCCGGCCTGTCCCACGAGCGTGCCAAGGTCGATGCCGACGGGATCGGCGACGCCGACGTCGTGCTCGTCCCCCTGGAGGACGGGGACCGCGCCGAGGCGCTCGGGGAAACCGGAAAGACGGAGATCGTGATCGACCTGAATCCCGGATCCCGGTCCGCACGGGCCGCAACCGTGCCGATCATCGACAACGTCCTCCGGGCGGTACCCAACATCACCCACCACGCTCGCAGGCTGGCCGACGCGCCGCCGGAGGAGTTGGCGTACGTCATCGACTCCTTCGACCGCGAGGAGGCGCTGGCGGCCGCCGAGGCGGCGATCCGTCAGGGGTCGTTCGCGGACGAGGACGAGGCAGATGGAGACGAGAGAGATAAGAGAGAACTGGAAGACGGCGAAACGGGAGATGCCGAGGTCGGGGACGCGGAGACGGGACCCGGCGAGGCGGACGGAGCGGAAACCGGCGTCGACGACCGGTAACAGTCGACGAGGAGTCAGATAGCGATCTACAGATCTGTCCTTCTCTCCCCCGATTCGTTCAATTCAGCCACCTTTTTCATCGTCCTCAGAAATCTCCGATTTCTGATGGGCTGCACGAGAGCTCTGCTCTCGTGAACGTCGGGTTCCCGTGCTCACTCCGTTCGCTTTCGGGAACCACTCCTCGAAAACCCTGGAGGGAAAAAGCCGACTCCGCCGTCTTCGACGGCTCCGTCGGTGAACCGCTCGCTCACGACGTTCGCTCGCGGATGCTCAAGAAGCAATCGTCCTGAACGGACGATCCGTTCTCGACGATCCTGAAACCGATCACGTTGCGGACCGTTCTACGACACACCGGTCGACGGTAACGAGAGGCGGCCGACACCGACCGGAGTCGAGTACCCGGATCGTGATCCGAGCAAGCGACCGACCGGGAGGCCGCCGGCTACTCGGCCTCGACCGGCTCGACCGGGTCCGGATCGTCGGCGAGTCGCTCCCGATCGTGGGGCGCCTCGAAGTCGAGATCCGGGCCGCGGGCGATGATCCGCGTCGGGGTGACGTCGGGATGGGTCGTGTAGTAGTGCTCCGTGATGTGGTCGAGATCGACGGTCTCGGCGACGCCGGGGAGCTGGTAGAGGTCGCGGAGGTACGGCCAGAGGTTCTCGTACTCGTGGATCGCCCGGACGTTACACATGAAGTGGGTGTGGTAGACGTGGTCGAATCGGATCAGCGTGGTGAACAGACACAGGTCGGCCTCGGTGAGCTCGTCGCCGGCGAGGAACCGCCGGTCGGCCAGCACCTCGTTCCAGTGGTCGAGCGCGTCGAAGAGTTCGTCGATGGCCGCGTCGTAGGCCGACTGGGAGGTCGCGAAGCCGGCGCGGTAGACGCCGTTGTTGATCGGCTCGTAGATCGCCGTGATGATCTCGTCGACGCGCTCGATGGCCTCGTCGTCCTCGGGGAGCAGGCGACGGCCGTTCCCGAGGTCCGCGAAGGCCGTGTCCAGCATCCGGAGGACCTCCCGTGACTCGTTGTTGACGATCGTGTCGGTGTCGGTGTCCCAGAGGACCGGCACGGTCACCCGACAGGTTACGTCGGGGTCCGCGCGGACGTACAGCTCCCGGAGGTAATCGCTGTCGTGGACGCGGTCGGGCGTACAGCCCGCCTTCTCCGGCGAGAACTGCCAGCCGTCCTCGCCGCGCCAGGGATCGACGACCGAGACGTCGATGACGTCCTCAAGCCCCAGGATCGATCGCGCGAGCAGGGCCCGGTGGGCCCACGGACACGCGTAGGAGACGTAGAGGTGGTACCGCCCCGGCTCCGGCTCGAAGCGCTCGTCGGGCTCGGCGTCGACGTGGTCGGGGATCTCCGACCCGACGACCCAGTTCCGGAACGTGGTCGTCTGACGATCGAAGGCACCCGATTCGTCGGTCGTCTCGAAGGTGTCCGTCCGCCACTCGCCGTTCACGAGCTGGTTCATACGTGCTCGTAGGGGCGCGATTCGGATAACGGTTCGTGGAGGTGACGGCCGTGTTACCGGGACGGAGGCCGATAACGCCGGATTCGACGGCGAGATCGTCGTCTACGCGCCGACCGACCTGTCGGACGACGAGGACGCGATCCTCGAGGCGGTCGGCGAGTACGTCGCTCGCCGGCGTCCCGTCGCCCGCGCGCTGCCCGACGACGCGACGATCGGGGCCGACGCGACGGGCCGGGAGCACGTGCAGGAGCTGAAGGACGCCGGTATCTTCCGAGTCATCGGCTATCCCGCACGCGGGCTGGACGACTTCCTGGCGGAGTGAGCGTCCTCACGGCCGTGCGGAGTGACCGGCGGAAGGGCGTTGGTTCGGTTCAGAAGGACCCCGCGAAACGGCGTCGGCTCCACCGTCCTTAAGCCGACGGCAGCCCAACCGAGGAGTATGCCCGCGACCAAGGAGATCACCTGCGACGACCCCGACTGCGAGCTCGACATGTTCGAGAACCACTACACCTACGACGTCCCCGAGGACCACACCGTCGACGACCTCCGGTGTCCCTACTGCGGCGGCCGGGACCTCTCGCTCATCGAGGTGTGAGATGACGGGGGTGTTCGACGTCGGCCGGACCGCCATCCGGAGCGCGCTCGAACGCGTCGGCCGGGGCTGGGGATCGATCCAGGAGCGACGGCCCCTGGATCACGACCTGCTGGAGGGTCCGGACGCCTACCGCATCGTCTTCGACGCGCCCGGGGTTCACCGCACGGACGTCGACGTCCGATTCGTCGATCGCACCGTCGAAGTGTACATGGAGCGCGATCGCGGAAAACGGGATCGGGACGGGTTCGAGTGGGTCTTCCCCGGTCGCGGCCGGTCGCTTTCCGGGTCGGCCACGCTGCCAACCGACGCCGAGGTGACCCCGACCGGCGCGGAGGCGACCCTTACCCGATCGGGGACGCTCGAGGTCACGATTCCGAAGGACGCGGCGGCGGGATCGGTCCACGTAACCGAGGAGGATGCAGAGAACGGAACGGCATCGGACTCCGCGTCCGACGACGCCGAGTAGGACGCGTCAGGTCTCGGATTCGGAACCGGACGTGTCACCGTTCGACGCCGTCTCCGTGTTTTCGGACGCTCCCGCTTCCGTGTTCTCGCTCGGCTCCGTCTCCGGGTTCTCGTCCGACTCCGGCTCCGAGTTCTCACCCGGTTCCGACCCCGATCCGTCGCTTTCGGACCGAACGACGAGCGTCGAGACGCGCATCCCCTCGACGTCGGTCACCTCGAAGGCGTAGCCGTCGAGCGTGACGCGGTCGCCGACCGTCGGTTGCCGGTCGAGCCGCGACAACACGATCCCGCCGATGGTCTCGACCGCGTCGTGGTCGAGGGCGGTCCCGAGTTCCGCGTTGACCGCGGTGATCGTGACCCCGCCGTCGACCGTGAGCGAGCCGTCCTCGCGGCGCTCGATCCCGGGTTCGGACTCGCCGCCGGCGACGTCGAACTCGTCGCGGATGTCGCCGACGACGACCTCCACGATGTCCTCGATGGTGACGATCCCCGCGAGGACGCCCCACTCGTCGATCACGGCGGCCATCTGGGCGTTTCGGCCCTGCAGGTCCGACAGGAGCGTGGCGACGTCGGTGGTCTCCGGAACGGCGTGGATCTCACGGGAGATGTCGCCGGCGGTCGGCTCCGCGTCGGACGCACCGGTGGTCTCGGTGGCACGGAGAACGTCCTTGGCGTCCACGAGGCCGACGACCTGGTCGGGATCGTCGGCGTCCACGACCGGATATCGGGTGTGGCCAGCGTCCACGACCACCGATCGGAGGGCCGGGATCGTGAGATCGTCCGTCACGGTTCGGACGTCGGGGCGGGGTACCATCACCTCTCGAACGGTGACGTCGTCGAGATCGAAGACGCGGTCGATCATCTCGACCTCCTCGGCGCCGACGTGGCCCTCCTCGCCGGCGTGGGACAGCGCCATCCGAAGCTCCCGCTCGGTGAGCGTCTCGTCGGTCTCGGAGGCCGGCGGCACGCCGAGCAGCCGCGTGAAGGCGTTCGCCGTCCCGTTGAACACGATGATGCCCGGGAGGAACGCGTAGTAGAAGAACTGCATCGGCGCCGCCACCAGTAGCGCGATCCGCTCGGCCTGCGCGATCGCGATCGTCTTCGGCGCCAGCTCGCCGAAGACCACGTGGAGGAACGTGATCACGCTGAAGCCGATCGCGAACGCGACCAGGTGGACCAGCTCGGCCGGCAGAAACCCGCCGAGAACCGGCTCGATGAGCGCCGCCATCGCGGGCTCGCCGATCCACCCCAGTCCGAGCGAGGCGATCGTGATCCCGAGTTGGGTGACCGCGAGGTAGTCGTCGAGGCTGTCCATCGCGTCTTGCAGCAGCGTCGCGCCGGTCTTTCCCTGTTCGACCATCGATTCGACCGAGGTCGCGCGGACGCGAACGTACGCGAACTCCGCGGCGACGAAGAAGCCGTTCAGGGCGACGAGCACCAGCGCGAGGAGGATCCGCCCGACCGAGAGCGCGACGTCTACCATCGCGCCCCCACCGGTCCGAGTTCGTCGAGACGGGGCGTCCGAACGACTCGTGAGGCGATCGGCGATCGCGGCGACCGGGATCCGTGGATCATACCCCACCTACAGCCGGTCATCACTAAACGCTACTGTCCGACGACCGGATGCTCCCCACGACAGGAGGAGAGCAGAAAAACGACGACCGAAGCGATGTCCCAACCCGTCGGTGGCCCGAACGACTTTCGGCCCCCGGGGAAAACGAAGCGATATGTCACCAAGCAACGTCCTCATTCAGACCGCCGGGTCGATCGGCGGACGGATCCTCGCCGAATTCCTCGAGGACCTGATCGCCGCGATCCCGCGGATCGTCTCGGGAGCCGTCTTCCTGCTGTTCGCGTACCTCGTCATCAAGGTCGTCCTGACGGTCACCCGAACCGTTCTCGACCGGGTGTACCCCGACGAGGAACGGCTCATCGTCGACCTCTCGGTGGCGGTCGTCGGGCTGTTCTGCTGGTTCGGGGCCGCGCTCGCGCTGTTGACGATCGTCGGCCTCGGCGAGGTGGCCGCCAGCCTCGGAACCGCCGGCGGGTTCATCGGGCTCGGCGTCGCCTTCGCGCTGAAGGAGATGATCGCGGACACGGTCGCCGGCGTCTATCTGCTGAAGGACCCGGATTTCACCCCAGGTGACCGGGTCGAGACGGCCTCGGTGTCGGGGACGGTCTCGGAGATCGGCCTCCGAAAGACCCGGATCCGGGCCGACGACGGGGAGCTCGTCGTCCTTGCGAACCGCGACGTGGAGAAGAAGTGGACGAACCGCTCGCGCACGGCGGCGTCGCCGGAGGCGACGGAGGCGGCGCCCGCTGACGCGGAGCCGTCGAGCACCGAGTAGCGGTTCCGGCGGCGGTGACTATCGGGGGACCACCGGAGAGACGCGAGCCACGCATCCGCGCCGTTTTACCGTCTCGGGCGAGTACCACGGCCTATGACCGATCCGTCCACGCGCGGCGGGGGGCCGGCCGACCCCGCCGACCTCGCCGTCACGATCGTCGACGGGTACGTGGACGAGCCGGCGCACTTCGGCGTGCCGCCGTACCTCTCCACGTATCCTCGCTACACGGCCGGTGCGCTGGTCGATGCCGGCGTACCGGAATCGTCGATCGCCTATCACACGATCGACGAGCTCCGCGAGGACCGACACAAGCGGGCCGACGTCGCGAACGCCGACCTGTTCGTCTACGTCGGCGGGATGACCGTTCCCGGCAAGTACGTCGGCGGCACGCCGGCGGAGCCGGACGAAGTCCGCGAACTCGGCTGGACCGCCGACGGAGTGACGCTGCTTGGCGGCCCCGTCAGATTCGGCGTCGGCGAGGAGAACGCCGGCGCACAGGAGACCGAGCGCGACGACCTCGATTACGACTTCGTCGCGAAGGGCGACGTCGAAGCCGCGGCTTACGACCTCGTGACCAACGGGCTCGAGGGATTCGGCAACCGGATGCGCGAGACGCAGGAAGGTGACCGCTGGGCCCGTCGCGGCGCGTTCGTGGTCGAACAGCACCCGAACCACCCCGACTACCTCATCTGTGAGCTGGAGACGTCGCGGGGCTGTGCCTACCGGTGTTCCTTCTGCACCGAGCCCCTGTACGGGAACCCGTCGTTCCGTGAGGCGGATGGGGTGGTCAGCGAAGTCGACGCGCTGTCCGACCGCGGCGTCGACCACTTCCGGCTGGGGCGGCAAGCCGACATCCTCGCGTTCGGCGGCGACGGCGAGGCGCCGAACCCGGACGCGCTCCGCCGGCTCTACGGCGGCATCCGGGAGGCCGCGCCGGGCCTCGAAACCCTCCACCTCGACAATATGAACCCGGTGACGATCGTCGACTATCCCGAACGGTCCCGGGAGGCGATCCGGATCATCGCCGAGCACAACACGCCCGGCGACACGGCGGCGTTCGGCCTGGAGTCGGCCGACCCGGTCGTCCGCGAGGAGAACGACCTGCTCGTCTCAGCCGAAGAGTGTCTCGAGGCCGTCCGCGTCGTCAACGAGGAGGGCGGCTGGCGACCCGGCGACGAGCCCGGGACGACGCCCGGGGGCGACGACCGCGTCCGCGGTCCCTCGACCGGACCGAACGCATCGCGGCGGCTCCCCAAGCTGTTGCCCGGGATCAACCTCGTCCACGGGTTGCAGGGGGAGCGCGAGGAGACCTTCGAACATAACCGGCGATTCCTGCAGCGCGTCTACGACGAGGGGCTACTGCTCCGCCGGATCAACATCCGGCAGGTGATGGCGTTCGCCGGCACGGAGATGTCGGAGACGGGCGCCGAGATCGCCGAGGACCACAAACGGCAGTTCAAGCAGTACAAACAGGAGGTCCGTGAGACGATCGACAACCCGATGCTCGAACGCGTCGTTCCTCGCGGGACGGTCCTGCCGGACGTCCACCTGGAGTACCACCAGGACGGGATGACCTTCGGCCGGCAGATCGGGACGTACGCGCTGCTCGTCGGGATCCCCGGCGAGCGCGAGCTCGGTCGGACGATGGACGTCGCGATCGTCGACCACGGCTACCGGTCGGTCACCGGCGTCCCCTACCCGCTGGACGTGAACGCGGCCTCGATGGACGAGCTGACGACGATCCCGGGGATCGCACGATCCACCGCCGGCGACATCGTGGTCGGGCGCCCGCACGCGAGCCTCGAGGAGGTCCCCGTGGAAACGATCGACCTCTCGGCGTACTGCGTCGCGACCGACTCCGACCCGGCGACGATCCCCGGACTGGAAGAACCGGGGAATCCGGCCGCCGGCAGGAGCGACTAACGATGGCTCGGGACGCCGCTGACGGTCGGTCGTCCGACGCGTCGGACGGTCAGTCATCGGGCGCGACCGACACAACGGAGCCGATCCGGCGGATCCCCCTCGAGGTACCGACGCGTGCGCCGAGCGGCGCGACCAACGCGTACCTCGTCGGCGACCTCCTCGTCGATCCCGCCGCCAGGGACCCCGAACTCGACCGCCTCGCCGATTCCGGGCGGATCGACCACGTCGCCGTCACGCACACGCACGCCGACCACGTCGGCGCGGTCGCCGACTATGCAGACCTCGCGAACGCGACGGTCTGGGCGCCCGCGGCGTTCGCTGACCGGGTTGCCGACGCGACCGGCGTGGCCCCCGACGCGACGTTTACCGACGGCGACACGCTTGGTGAGGACGGACCGACCGCGTTGGAGACGCCCGGCCACGCGGTCGACCACGTCGCGTTCGCGGTCCCGGACCACCGGCGTCACGAAGCCGGCGAGGCGATCCTCTGTGGAGACCTCGCCGTCGCCGAGGGCAGCGTCGTGGTCGGCCCGGGCGACGGCGGACTGATCGCGTACCTCGAGAGCCTTCGGCGGCTTCGCGACCGAACCCCGACCGCCCTGTACCCCGGACACGGCTCCGCCATCGAGGGTTCGGAGGCGGTCACGGCGACCCTCGATCGACTGATCGACCATCGGCTCGATCGGGAGACGGCGGTCCTCGAGGCGGTGGAGACCGGCGCACGCGACGTGGACGCCGTGGTTGATGCCGCGTACGAGAAGGACCTCACGGGCGTGGCCGACCTCGCCCGTGCGACCGTTCGTGCCCACCTCGAGAAGCTCCTCGTGGAGGGCCGCATCGGCGACGAGTGGCGGGCCCGGATCCCGTGACGCGCGGCGAGCCCGATCGACATCACTCCCCGGCGTCGACGGACCGGGACGCGGACTGCGGATTCGCGTCCGGACCGTCCGGACCGTCCGGATCGTCCGGATCGTCCGGATCGTCCGGATCGGGATGTCGACGATGGAGGACGTACTCGAGGACGGTTCTGACGAGGACGGCCACGAGGACGAGCCCCCCGAGCGCGACGCCGACGAACAGGACGCCGATCGCGCCCGGCCCGGGCAGGTCCTCCGGCAGGGTCGCGATCAGGACGACGAAGGCGCCGCCGGCGGTCACGGTGAGTACCACCTCAAGCACACGGACGACGACGTACACCGGCCGGTCACCGAATCGGCCCAACGGCGCGTCGTCGGTCGCCAGCACTCGGTAGCCGACGACCACGGTCTCCACGAGCACCACGAGACCGAGGAGCGGGCCGAGGAAGGCGACGATCAGGAGAGTGCGAAGCAGCCCGACGGGGGTGAGGCCGGTCAGCGCCGCGATCGTGGCGAGACCGGTCACGAGGACGGCGGTGAGCTTGCAGGTCTGGAGGGGGGCAACGGCGGGAAACCGGGCGGACATTCCGGTTCGATGTTTTCGCCACCACCTATAAATCCCCTCCCGGATCGGCGTCCGTCTCGACACGCGTGACCGTCGCACGGCCGTCAGTCACGACCCCGTGATCTGCGTCCGCGACGTCGGTCGGGATCCCGTCGTTCGAGCCGTCGGAATTTCCGGACATTCCGGTGGCCATAGACACCTCGGAGCCCCCCGAATCCCCGCCATATCGCGATCGGAGCGACGCTGCGACCGCATCGCGGACACAGACACGTGTTGCCCGCCCGACAGGCGTGGCGCTGCCCGAGAAGGTCGCCGGCTCACCGTCGGGGTCGTCGGCGACGACGACCGCATCGGAGGTCGTTCCCGGGAAGCCGGTCAGCGCGAGCAGCGTCGCCGCCTTCGCCTCGGCGACGACCGTGAGCAGGTTCGCGAGCGCGCCGTCCGAAAGCGATCGCGTCGTGCCCGCGACGAGGTTGACGGTGCCGGCGTGATGGCGGTCAGTCGCATGGCGCGGATCGGCGTCGTGCTGGCGATCGGCATCGTTCCGGCGATCGCCGGCGGCTTCGTCGGCGCCCCCAGCTCCGGCGGTGTCGCGACGCCCGTCGATCGGGAGGGCCGCCGGGTTGGAGATCCCGGCGGTCGCGAGGACCGCGACCGGCCCCGATCGCGCGATCCGTGCGTGGGTCTGATCGACGCCGGTGAGAAGTGCTGGAGCCGCGTCCGGTCCGACCTCCCCGTCGAAGCCCGCGCGGTCGAGCCGGTCGGCGACGTACCCGCGAAGGTCGCGGGCGTCGAACCCCTCGGGAACGGTGACGTTGTAGGCGGCGTCGGCGACGCGTCGCCCGCCGTCGAAGCCGGTCGAGAGGAACCGCGTCTCCGGCCGCACCAGCCGACAGACGCCGTCCGAGACGGTCGTCTCGAAGACGGGAACGGGAGCAGCCGGTGACGTCGGATGGGGGTCGGTCGCCGGCTCCGGAGAGGAGCCGCCCGACGTCGAGGGACGATCAGACATCGAGCGCCTCGAGAAGTCCGTCGTTCTCCGCCGATCGTCGAACGGCGATCCGAACGTGGCTCTCGAGCGTCCGGAACGTGCGGGCATCACGGAGCGCGTACCCGGCTTCCCGGGCGGTCTCGAGGAGCGCGTCAACACCCACATCGTCGGCGCTCGAGACGTCGACGAGGAGGAACGGCGCGTCGGAGGGGTGGACGGTGAACCGCGATCCGAGCCGGTCGGCCATCCGATCGCGCTCGCTCGCGACGCGCTCGCGCGTCCGACCGAGGAAGTCGGTGCACTCGAGACAGTGCGCGCCGACCGCCGCGGCGGGCGTCGCGAGTCCCCACGCCGGTCGCGCGGTTTCCAGGGCCTCCCGCCACTCGTCGGTCGCAACGAGAAAGCCCGCCCGGAGTCCGGGGAACCCGAACACCTTCGTCAACGATCGGGCAACGATCACGCCCGACTGGGGGCCGAGGCTCGAGGCGTCGGTGAAATCGAGGAACGCCTCGTCAACGAGCAGCGGCGTGTCGGCGGATCGGCACCGGGCGGCGAACGCTTCGCGCTCGCAGCGGCCCGGGAGCTCGCCGGTCGGGTTATTCGGGGTGCAGACGATCGCGAGCGCGTAGCCGGTCGGATCGGCCTCGAAGATGGCGTCGTGGGGAACGAACTCGGGCGTCCCACCCTGCAGTCGAACCTCCCGGGCGTACTCGCCGAAGGAGGGTTCCGGGAGGAGGACGCGGTCGCCCGGATCGACGGCGATCGCACAGACGAGGCGGATCCCGGCCAGCGCGCCGGCGGTCGGAACCACCTGTTGGGGGTCACAGTCCAGATACTCGCCGGCCGCCGTCCGGAACTCGGCATAGCCGTCGGACGGGTACCGGCGTGCGGCGGCGCGGGCGGCGTCGTACACCGGCGTGACCCCGGCGGGGGACTCCGGGTTCGTGTTCGCGCTGAAGTCGGCGACCGACCGATCGCTCGTCCCGCCGTGTGGGACGCGATCGGTCCGCGTGAGGGCGTCGCGGTCCATACGTCCGGAACCGACGCCGCTGACACAAAGGTTCCGTTCGCGGAGACGGCGAGGGGACGGCGGAGATGGCGGGGACGGCGGAGATGGCGGGGACGGTGAGACGGCGGAGACGGCGGGGACGGCGACGAGGGTGAGCAGTCAGCAGCCGTCGGGAGACGATGCGACCCGCTTTCGAGCGATCCGGAGGTCACCGGGACGGTTGACGTTGATCGCGAGGGCCGGATCGTCGACGACCCGAACGGTCTCAGGTGCGTCCTCGCTGCCGACCACGTTCAACCCGGTCGGCGCGACCTGCATTCCATCGACCGTCATCGTGGTATCCGCACTGACGCCGAGGTCGCGTTTCGTTGAAGCCGGGACACAAACGGTGAGCGACTCGCCGTCGGATCGCCGGATCGCGTGGTTGACCGCCGCAGAGACGTGGTCCGGACGAAGCAACGGGAGATCGGCCACGGCGGTGATCGCCGGCGGATCGACGTTCTCGAGTGCCGCCTGCAGGTCGGCGACGTAGCCGTCCCCCGATCCCTCCCGAACGGTCAGGACGGGACGATCGTCCCGGTCCACGGGATGGTCGAGGCCGTCGCCGCCATCGGGGACGTCGAGGCTGTCAATCCCCGATCGAAGGTGTGCGAGCGTCTCGGGGGTGTGCGGTGACGCGACGGCGTGGATCGCGTCGACCGCATCGGACCGTCGAAGCGCCCGGACGACTCGATCGACCATCGGTTCGCCGCCGACGCGAACCAGAGGCTTCTCCGCGATCGCATCAACCGTCGGCTCGCCGGCGAGCCGGGTCCCACGTCCGCCGCACAGGACGATCGGAGGAAAAGGAACGTCGGCGAGAGAGGCGGCGGGGTAGGGGGGGACG
>NZ_JARANU010000017.1:0-77006 GCF_029889855.1 Halopenitus sp. POP-27
GTACGGGGGAAGTTCGGGGGGAGTTTGGGGGAGAACTACTCGTAGATCGGGTGGGCGTCGCAGAGCTCCTCGACGCGCTCGCCGACCTCGTAGATGACGTCCTCGGAGTCGTGGTCGTCGACGACCCGGTAGATCAGGTCGGCGACCTCCTCGACCTCCTCGACGCCGAAGCCGCGGGTCGTGATCCCGGCGGTACCGGCCCGGATCCCGGAGGGGTCGAAGGCCGAGCGCGTCTCGCCGGGCACCGTGTTCCCGTTGAGAACGATGTTCGCCGCCGCCAGCGCGTCCTCGGCGTCCCCGCCGCTGAGGTCGGGGTGGGACTCACGCAGGTCGACGAGCACGAGATGGGTGTCGGTCCCGCCGGAGACGAGCGAGAGGCCGTGGTCGGCGAGCCGGTCGCCGAGGGCCTGGGCGTTCTCGACGACTTGTTCGGCGTACGTCTGGAACTCGGGTTCAAGCGCCTCGCCGAACCCGACCGCCTTGCCGGCGATGTTGTGCATCAGGGGGCCGCCCTGGCCGCCCGGGAACACCGCCTTGTCGATCGCGTCGGCGTGTTCGTCCCCGCACATCACGATCCCGCCGCGGCCGGCGCGGATCGTCTTGTGCGTCGAGCCGGTGACGAAGTCGGCGATCCCGACCGGCGAGTCGTGGACGCCGGCCGCCACGAGCCCGGTGATGTGTGCCATGTCGGCGAGGTGGTAGGCGTCGACCGCGTCGGCGGCCGCCTGAATGCGGTCCCACTCGACCTCGCGCGGGTACGCGGAGTAGCCGGAGACGACGATGTCGGGATCGAACGATTCGGCGAGGTCGCGGAGCCCCTCGTAATCGATGGTGCCGGTCTCGGGGTCCACCTCGTACTGCTCGACGTCGTAGAGCTGCCCGACGAAGTTGGCCGGATGGCCGTGTGAGAGGTGCCCGCCGTGGGTGAGATCCAGCGACAGAATCTTGTCGCCCGGCTCGAGCATCGCGAAGTAGACGGCCTGATTGGCCTGGGTCCCCGAGTGCGGCTGGACGTTGACGTGTTCGGCGCCCCACAGCTCCTTGGCTCGATCGATCGCGAGCTGTTCGACGTCGTCGGCGTACTCACAGCCCGCGTAGTAGCGGGATTCGGGATACCCCTCCGCGTACTTGTTCGTGAGGACGCTGCCCTGTGCGGCCAGCACGGCCTCGCTTGCGTGGTTCTCGCTCGCGATCATCGCAAGCGTCCGTTCCTGCCGTTCGAGCTCGCCCTCCAGCGCGTCCGCGACCGCGGGATCGGTCTCGCGAACCTGGTCGTAGTCCATATTGAACTCCCTGAGTGACACCACAATAAGCCTGTCCGTCCGGCCGGAACCGTGACACGTTCCCTCGGGAAACTGACCGATCCAACCGATCCGACCGATCCGACCGATCCGAACCACGTTCACTGACGAACGGCTCGACGCAGGACCCAACCGACGGAGTCGAGGACGACGCCGACGCCGGCGCCGACGGCGTTGATCCCGGCATCGGCGAGCCCGCCCGACCGCCACGGGAGCGGCACCTGAAGGACCTCGATGACTGCCCCGTAGCCCGTCGCGAGCACGACCGCGGCCCCGACCACGCACAGCCGTGACCAGCCGACGGATGCTGCGGTCAGCGTTCGGCGACAGGAGACGGCGAGGGCGCCGTATGCGATCAGGTGGCTCACGAGGAAGGGATCGAGGCCGAACGGAATCGGACTCCCACCCGGATCACCCCCGGCGAGTCCGCCGTCCGGAACCGGAACCAGTGAGGCCGCGAGGACGACGATCGCGAGAACCGCGAGGACTGCGAGACCTCTCGGTCGGTACCGACGTCCCAGCAGTGACGCGACCGTCGCGGGTCGGCCGTCTCGGTCCATCGATCCGTCTCGATCCATCGATCGGGGATCGGATCGCCACCCGTTTATCCGACGCGATCGATGGGACACCAATGAGCGACACGCTGACCGACGACCTCTATCAACGCACGATGGCGCTGATCGAGCCCGGGGACATCGAGCTGATCGGCTGTATCGTCCACTCACAGTACGACGGACAGTCGGATCTGGAGATGCACGAGCTGACGGTCGCGATCAACGACGTGATCGCCGAGGCAGCCGGAACGGGCGAGACGTACATCGAAGCCGGCAACGACGACACCGACTTCTCCTCGAACCAGTTCCAGGGTCGCACACTCGCGGACGAGGCGTTCGTCTGGGAGTGCCAACAGCTGCTTCGGGACGGAACCTTCGATCTGGTCTTCTATTACGAGGCCGACGCCGACCAGGAGGCGATCGTGGACGGGATCGAGGCGCTCGAGGGCGTCGAGAGCGTGACCCCGGTTCCCTGACCGGACGGAGACACGATGGTGAACGACGTCGACGTCGAGCCGGAAACGGTCTTGATCCCGGGGGGCCGGGACGTGCGAGCGAGCCACGACCGTGCCCACGCGGGCAGGGACGCGGCCGCCTGCGTGGTCGCGTGCCCGCCCCATCCCGAACACGGCGGAACCCGTCATAACGGTCACCTCCAGGCCGTCTCGTCGGTGCTCCGGGACCGGGGCGTCGACTGTCTCCGGTTCGATTACGGGGACTGGGACGGCGGTCCCGGCGAGTTGGCCGACGTCGAGGCAGCGATGGCGTGGGCACGCGATCGCTACGACCACGTCGGCCTCTTCGGCTACTCCTTCGGCGGCTGTCTCGCGCTGGTGGCCGCCGCGGACGCCGATCGAGGCGAGCTTGCCGCCGTCTCGGCGCTCGCGCCGGCCCGACGGGTTGCGGACGGGATCGACGCGGCGGCGGCGATCGACCGGATCGCCGTCCCGCTCCAAGTGGTCTATGGATCGCGGGATACCACCGCGGAGTGGGAGCCCGTCGTCGACCGCGCCCGGGCGGTCGAGACCGGAGGATCGGATTCGGAAGCGACAGGGGCGGCGTCGACGGGGTCGGATCCGGCGGCGGAAGCAGATGCGGGGGAGGGGGCGACGTGGTCGGATCCCCCGGAAGCCGGAAGCGACCACTCGGCAGTCTCGCTCACCGAGATCCCCGCGGACCACTTCTTCGTGGGGCAAGCCGACCGGGTCGGAGAAACGGTCGGATCGTGGCTCGCCGACCGGCTGTAGTCACCGTCGATCGGGACGGCTGGCCGGGCCTCACACCTCGAGGTTCGGAGTCGGGATCGCGCCCTCGTCGTCCGTGGGATCGTACTCGTCGATCGCCGCAAGGACGACCGCGAGCGTTCCGTCGGCGCTCCACCGGCCCGTGTTGATCGCGAGGTCGTAGATCGACCGGTCGCCGACGTCGATGTCGTAGTAGGACTCATAGCGTTGGGCCTCGATCACCTCTCGAACCCGCATCTCGGCCGACAGCTCCTCGCGGTCGGCGGTACGGTCGATCCGGACCTCCTCGGGCGCGTCGAGCCAGATCCGGAGGTCGGCCCGGTTGCCGGCGATCCAGCCGGCCAGCCGCGACTCGAGGACGAACGCCTTGTTCGCCGCACCCCACTCCTCGGCGATCCGCTGAAGCCGGCGATCGAGCTCGCGGTCGAGATCGTCGGACTCGCCCGCCTTCGCGACCAGCTGTGAGAGGCTCATCCCCCGATCCTCGGCGATCGACCGAAAGATCTCCCCGCCGGAAACGTACCCACAGTCGAGCACCGTCGAGAGTCGCTCACACAACGTCGTCGCGCCACAGCCGGGCGACCCCGAAACCGTGATGAAGAGGTTGCTGTCGATGCGTCGATCGGGTGCCGGATCCGTCGTGGTCATCCGAGTGGCGTCTCGCGCGCGAGACGGGTAAGGATGGGGGTACCGACGAGGATGCGGATGAAGGGGACGGACGGGAACGAGGAGAATCTTGAGAGGAGAGACGATCGGGAGATCGATGCGGCTGCCTCGATCGGCCCGTCGGATATGATTAACTCATATTGTATATAAATACGCGATTTGAATATGATATGATTTAATCACTAAACGGGGAGAATGACGAAGTCACGACTGACGAACGGTTCCATTCAACAGCGTTAAACGGGCATTTTGTGGCGTCTATCAGCGATTTAAATGGATTTCACGGCCGAACCCAACGATGTCCACAAGATACAGTATAACCACATATATAAAATATAGTATTTATATGTCTTATTAATAGATCTGATGGGAAACCGACGTCTATCACTACCGGCCTCGAACCGCCACCGACGGGGCGTCACGCCCGGCGATCACTCCTCGACGAGTTTTGATCGAGCCGCATCGGGAAGGTTGTCGACGACGTCGGCCCCGCTCGTGACTTCGTCCATCACGAACCGCGAGGAGGTCTCGTTGACCCCGTCGATCGCCACCATCTCCTCGATCACGGCGTTCATCTGGGACCGATCCTGCACGCGGGAGACCACGACGAAATCGACGTCGCCCATCGTGTAATAGACCTGCTCGACCCCCTTCACATCGGCCAGATCCGTTCCGATGGTCTCGGAGTAGCCCTGCTCGTGGGTGACGGACACCTCGGTGAGTGCGACCATATCGAGACCGAACGCCAGCGGGTCGAGATCGGCGGTCACACTCCGGATCACGCCGGCATCCTTCAGTTTGTTCAGCCGGTAATGGACCGCCGACTTCGAGAGGTCGAGCTGCTGTGAGAGCGTATCCAGGCTCACGTCGAAATCCGACTCGACGCACCGCAACAGCTCGATGTCCATCTCGTCGAACCGGCCGTCGCTCGAATTCGACATACCACGCGTTCGAGACGACGCAACATAAATATTTTCAAGATACCCAGATTCGTTCGGACAGCGTTCCGTTATATCGCGATATCTGTGATAGTTATTCGGACAGTGTTCGAAGACTCCAACGACGAGACGGGATCGGCCGAGGGGCGAATCGGGCGTGCGCGACGTCGGCGGTGTGCGGGACCGTGTCGACGTCGACGGCCCTCGGAGATTCCGATGCCGATACCCCAATGCCGATACCCCAATGCCGATACCCCAATGCCGATACCCCAATGCCGATACCTCGATGCCGGTCGCGGACGGTCGGGACTCTCAGGCGATCATCGCGTCGTCGGAGATCTCGAGTGCGGCGTCCAGCGACGTGATCGCCTCGTCGATCTCCGACTCCGTGATCGTCAACGGCGGCGCGATGATCAGCGTGTTGATCATGTTCGCGACGTACGTTCCGTTCTCGTAGGCGGCGGCAGCCACCTCGTCGACGACCGTGCTCCCCTTTCCGACCTTGTCCTCACGCTCGCCGAAGGGCACGCGTTCCTCGGAGTGCTTCGTCAGCTCGAGCCCGCGGAAGAGCCCGACGCCGCGGGCCTCGCCCACACTCGGGTGGGCGTCGGCGAGCTCCTCGAGCTGCTCGCCGAGGTACTCGCCCGTCTCACTGGCGCGCTCGATCAGGTTCTCCTCCTGATAGGTCTCGATCGCCGCGAGGCCGGCCGCACACGCCACGGGGTGGCCCGCGTACGTGTGACCGTGGGTCAACATATTGTCCTCGAAGTGGGCCGCGATCTCCGGCGTCACGATGGTCGCACCCAGCGGCTGATAGGCCCCGGTCAACCCCTTCGCCATCGTCATGATGTCGGGGGTGACGCCGAAGACGTCGCTGCCGAACCATTCGCCGGTACGGCCGAAGCCGGCCATCACCTCGTCACAGATGAGCAGCGCGCCGTGGTCGTGGGCGATCTCCTTGAGTCGCGGAAGGTACTCCTCGGGCGGTACGAGGATGCCGTTCGATCCGACGATCGGCTCGACGAGCACGGCGGCGACGGTGTCGCCCTCGAGCATCAGCATCTCGTCGATGTACTCGAGGCTCTCCATCGGGTCCATCGTGGACCCGTACGCGTACGGATCCGGAGCCTTGATCGCGCCGGGAATGCCGGGTTCGGCGGCGAGCCGGCGCGGGTCGCCCGTCACGCTGATCGACCCGTACGTCGCGCCGTGGTACGAGCGGTATCGGGAGACGATCTTGTCCTTGCCGGTGTAGAACTTCGCGATCTTGATCGCGGCCTCGACCGCCTCGGTGCCGCTCGTGGAGAAGAACGTCTTCGTGAGGTCGCCCGGGGTGACCTCCGCGAGCTTCTCGCCGAGGCGTGCGCGCGCCTCCGTCGTGTAGTTCGGCGCGACGTACGGGACGGAGTCGGCCTGATCCGCGATCGCCTCGGATACCCGGTCGGCGGCGTGGCCCAGGTTCGAACACATCAACTGCCCGGAAAAGTCGATGAAGTCGTTGCCAGCGGCGTCGGTGAAGCGAACGCCGTCGGCGTCGACGATCTGGGTCGGGTCGACCTCGCTTTGATACGACCACGTCCCGAAGACGTGTTCCTTGTCGATCCGCTCGATCTCGGTTCGGTCATCGGTCGGGTCGGACATGATGTATCCACCGTACGCAGGGCTATTTGATTAATCTTTGCACGAGGCGAGTCTTTAGAGCACAACCTCCGAGGTTCGACCGTTCTTGTGGAACTTTTCCGACTAGATCGGGAATACCACGTATATCGTCCATCAAACGAGGAACGTTTATAACCCTCCGGTGTGATGGTGTAGCAAACGCATGTCGAGTCAGACAGAGCTTCAGTACGGCACGGTGGAGAACTACGTCGGCGGTGAGTGGACGACGCCGACGGTGGACGGCGAGAACGTCACCAATCCCGCGACGGGTGAATCGATCGCGCGCGTCGAGTACAGCTCGGCGGACGAGGTCGACGACGCGGTCGCGACCGGCCAGGCGGCCTTCGAGGAGTGGCACCAGCGCCCGGTCGAGGAGCGGATCCAGCCGCTGTTCGAGTTCAAACAGCTGCTCGAGGACCACCAGGACGAACTGGCGGAGCTGCTGGTACAGGAACACGGCAAGACCTTCGGCGAGGCGAAAGGCGAGCTGCGTCGCGGCATCGAGAACGTCGAGGTCGCCTGCGGAATTCCCTCGCTGATGCAGGCGGGCCACGTCGAGAACGCGGCGCCGAACATTGACGAGACCGCGGTTCGGAAGCCGCTCGGCGTCTTCGCCGCCGTCACGCCGTTCAACTTCCCGGGGATGATCCCGCTGTGGTTCCTCCCGTACGCGGTGGCAACCGGCAACTCGTTCATCCTGAAGCCGAGCGAACAGACGCCGCTGACCGCGGAGTACCTCTTCGACCTCATCGATCAGGCGGGATTCCCGGACGGCGTCGTCCAGCTCGTTCACGGCAGCGTCGACACGGTGAACACGATCCTCGAACACGACGGCATCGAGGGCGTCTCCTTCGTCGGGAGTACGCCGGTCGCACAGACGATCTACGAGAAGGCGGCGGCCAACGGCAAGCGCGTCCAGGCGCAGGGCGGCGCGAAGAACCACGTGATCGTGACGGAGTCCGCGGATCTGGAGTTCGCCGCGAAGAAGACCGTCGGGTCCGCGTTGGCCTGCGGCGGCGAACGCTGTCTGGCGAACGACGTCGTCGTCGTCGAGGAGTCGGTCTACGAGGAGTTCGTCGACCTGGTACACGCGGAGGTCGAACGGCAAGTCGTCGGCAACGGGCTCGACGACGACACGACGATCGGCGCGCTCATCTCCGCGGAACACGAACAGCGCGTCCGCAACTACGTGGAGACGGGCGTCCAGGAGGGCGCGGAACTGATCTACGACGGCCGCGACGAGACCGTCGAGGGCCACGAGGACGGCAACTTCCTCGGTCCGTGTCTGTTCCGTGACGTGACCTCGGACATGGTGATCTCCCGGGAGGAGATCTTCGGTCCGGTCCTCGGCCTGCTGTCCGCAAGCGGCATCGACGAGGCGATCGACGTCATGAACGAGAGCGACTTCGGGAACGCGGCGAGCCTGTTCACCGGTAGCGGGTCCGAAGCGGCGAAGTTCCGCCACCGCGCGGAAGCCGGCAACCTCGCCGTGAACGCGGGGACGGCGGCGCCGATGGCGTTCTTCCACTTCGGCGGTCAGAAGGACTCGTTCTTCGGCGACCTGCACGCGCAGTCGGAGGACGTGGTCCGGTTCTACACCGACGAGACGGTCTACATCGAGCGCTGGCCCGACGCCTAACGCGTCCGCGACGCCGAGGGCCGCCGTCGATCCGGTCGGTCCGTGAGGGAGCGGATCGTGGTGGCCCGTCTTCCCGCAGGATGATCGCCCGTGTCCGGTGTGTGTGTGTCAACGCTGAATCAATATACTATTTAGGATCCGTTTCGCGAATAGAGAAGGCCGAAGACGGATGTACCGACCGGAAGACGGGAGAACGTACACATCCGGAGACGCGTTATGATCTTGTCTGATAGTATTTATATACAACATCGTGTATTATTTCCTGAATAATTCTTTTGCGTGTCGACGTCGAACGGATCCCATGGCCGAAGCGACAGCTGAGGACGAACTGCGATCGCTGATCCGAGACCTGGTCCGGATCGAGACCGAGAATCCGCCCGGCAACGAACGGGCGTGTGCGGAGTACATCGTCGAGTGGTTCGACGACCGGGGTCTCGACGCCGACCTCGTCTCGGAACCGTATGCCGACCGGCCGCAGGTCGGTCTCCGAGTCGGGGACGGCGATCCGACCCTCGTGGTGAACGGTCACATCGACGTCGTTCCCGCGGGCGATCGGGCGGAATGGACCCACGATCCGTACGGCGGGACGGTCGAGGACGGGCGACTGTACGGACGCGGCAGCGCCGATATGAAGGCGGGCGTGGCGGTGGGAATGGCCGCGACCGCGGCGCTCGCCGAGGAGGTTGAGTCGGGCGACCTCGACGGGTCGATCGTGTTCCACGCGGCGATCGGCGAGGAGACCGCGGAGCCGGGGACGCGGACGCTGCTCGAGTCCGGCTACGACGGCGACTACGGGATCGTGCTCGAACCCACCCAGCTGCGAGCCGCGACGAGCGAGAAGGGACTCGCCTGGTACGAGATCACGGTCGCCGGCGATCCATCCCACGCGAGCCACCCCGACCAGGGGACCAACGCCGTGCTGGCGGCACGGCCGGTCCTCGACGCGCTCGCCGACTACGACGAGCGCATCCGGGAGCGTGAGGACGACCTCGTGGGGAGCGCATACGCGACCGTCACGATGGTCGAGGCCGGGACCAAGGAGAACGTCGTTCCCGAACGGGCGACGATCACCGTCGATCGTCGGTTCCTCCCGGCGGAGGACGTCGACGAGATCGACGCGGAGATCGACGCCCTCCTGGAGGAGGTCGCCCGCGAACACGGCGTCGACGCCTCCTGGGAGCGGACGCGCACCTACGAGTCCGCCGCGATCGACGTCGACAGCGAGTTGGCGACCGTGATCCGACGGCACTCCGCGGCGGCCGCGAACGCCGACACCGACCCGTGGGGGATCGAGGCCTCGACGGACGTCCGCAACTTCGTGAACGACGCCGATATGGAGGCGATCACGTGGGGGCCGGGCGACCTCGCGCAGGCACACACCTACGATGAACACGTCGATCTGGCGAACGCGGCGGCCGGCCTCGAAGCCCTGGTCGGCGCCGCACGCGAGTTGCTCGGGGACGCGTAAGAGACGAGAGGTGGCGGAGGGTCGTGCAGGCACGAGCGGTGTGAGCGGGTGAAGACGTGCCCGCACGAAGACGTGCCCGCGTGACGACGGACGTGCCGAAACGACTCGGGTCGACTACCCACCCAGATAGAGCTGCCGAACCTCCTCGTTGTCGAGGAGGGTCTGGCTCTCGTCGGCGAACCGAACGCTGCCCATCTCGATGACGTAGCCGCGATCGGTGTTCTTGAGCGCCTTGACGGCGTTTTGCTCGACCATCAGGATGCTCACGCCGGCGTCCTGGACGGTCTGGATCAGCTCGAAGATGGTATCGACGAGCGACGGCGCGAGCCCGAGCGACGGCTCGTCGAGGACGAGGATGTCGGGATCGCTTATCAGCGCCCTGGCGATGGAGACCATCTGCTGTTCCCCGCCGCTCATCGTCTTGGCCTTCTGGTCGAGTCGCTCCTCGACGCGCGGGAAGATGTCGAGCAGCCACTCGGTGTTCTCGGCCTTCTCCTCGTCGTCGATCAGCCACGCGCCCATGTCCAGGTGTTCCTGGACGGTCATCTCCGGAAACATCGTGTTCCCCTGCGGGACGATGCTGAGCCCGCGACCGACGAGCTGTTCCGTGGTCAGATCGGTGACGTCCTCGCCGTTGAGCCGGACCGTTCCCTCCCAGCAGGGGAGGTAGCCGGTCAACGCCTTGAGAACGGTCGACTTGCCGGCGCCGTTCGGGCCGATGATGCAGACCGACTCGCCGTCCCGGACCTCCATCGAGACCTCGTGAACGATCTCGTTGGAGCCGTAGCCGGTGGTTACGTCGGTCGCTTCCAGGATCGCGTCCGTGTCGTGTTCACTCATCGTCATCACTCCCGAAGTAGGCCTCGAGGACCCGTTCGTCGTTCTTGACTTCAGATGGCGGTCCGCGCGTCAACACCGATCCGGACTCCATCACGACGATGTCCTCACACTCCGACATCACCACGTCCATGTCGTGTTCGACGAGCACGAAGGTCTTCCCCTGTTCGAGGAAGGTCCGCATCATCTCGAGGATCTTGTTCTCCATCGTCGGGTTCACGCCCGCGAGGGGCTCGTCGAGCAGGATGAGCTCCGGTTCGAGCATCAACACCTGACAGATCCCGACGAGCTTCTGTTGCCCGAACGAGAGGTCTCCGGCGAGGTTGTTCTGCTTCTCGGTGAGCTCGATCATCTCGAGCAGTTCGTCCGCACGCGACTCCGGCTGGTCGGTGAGCTGGCTCGCGATGAGCAGGTTTTCACGGACCGTCATCCGGTTGAGAACGCGCGTCTGCTGGAAGGTCCGAACGAGTCCCCGCTCGGCGTTCTTCCGGAGCGCGTTGTTCGTAATGTCCTCGCCGTTGAAGTAGACCGATCCGGACGTCGGCGACAGCACGCCGGTGATCAGGTCGAAGAGGGTCGACTTGCCGGCGCCGTTCGGCCCGATGAGGCCGACGAACGTCCCCGGCTCGATGCCGAAGGAGACGTCGTCGACGGCGACGAGTTCGCCGAACTTCTTCGTCATACCGTCGAGTTCGAGGATGTAGTCGTCGTTAGGAACGGACATTCAGATCGACCTCCATCGGGGGAGATAATCGTTCTCCTTGAGGTATTCGATGATCCCCTCCGGCATGAAGAGGATGATCGCGATGATCGCGACCCCGAAGAAGAACTGGTAGGCCTGCGGGAACGCCGACCAGAGCAGCTCGTAGAGCACCACGAAGATGATGCCGCCGAGGAGGGGCCCGAAAACGGTCCCCAGCCCGCCGAACAGCACCATCACGATCGGGAACTCGGTGTACTGAATGTTGAACACGCTGGTCGGGTCGATGTACGAGATGTTGAACGCGAGCACCCCGCCGATCAGTCCCGCGACCGCCGTGTGGATCGCCATCCCGATGATCTTCTCGCGGACCGTCTTCACGCCGAGAGAGGCCGCAAGCGTCTCGTCGTCGCGGATCGCCAGTAGTCGAAGCCCGAACGGAGAGTTCGCGATCCGGTAGGTGAGGTAGATCAGACACAGCGTGATCGTGACGATCAGGTAGTACTGTCCGGTCAGGTCGAGTTCGGGGAAAAAGGAGATCCCGCTCCCGCCCCGCGTGATCGGCCGCATATAGGAACTGGAGAAGAACAGCCGGGCGCCCGTCGCTGCCGCGAGCATCGCGATCGCGAAGTACGCGCCGCGAAGCCGGAGCATCGGGATGCTGAGGGTGGTCCCGACGACCGCGGTGACGACCATCGCGGTCACGAGCGCGAGGGGCCACGGGAAGCCGAGGTCGACGATCGTGAGGACCGTGAGGTACGCCCCGAACCCGACGAACCCGGCGTAGCCGAAGTTGATGTAGCCGGTGAACCCCGACAGGAAGTTCCAGCCGTACGCCAGCCCGGTGAACATGAAGATCGAGAAGGTCACCTGCGTGATGTAGGATCCGGCAAGATGGGGGATGGCGGCTAACACGACGAGCGCACCCAGGAACAGCCCGCGGTACTGGGTCCGTGACAGCGACCGTACCGTGGTGGCGAGCCGCGTTTGTGCGACGCTCGCGTCATCCGCGTCGTCCGCGTCGTCCGAAACAGCGTTTCGTGCCATATTCACTCACCCTCCGCGTCACTGCGGCCGAACAGTCCCTGCGGCCGGACCAGCAACATCACCACGAGCAGGACGAACGCGAGCATCGTCGCCTCGTTCGAGGAGATCTGATAGGTCGCGACCGCCTCGACGATGCCGAAGCCGATCCCGCCGACGGCGGCCCCGACGAGGCTTCCCAGGCCGCCGATGATAACGACCACGAAGGACTTGAGGAGGTACTGCAGCCCCATGAAGGGCTGGATCGTGTACAGCATTCCGGCGATCGCCCCGGCGGCGCCCGCCGTCGCGGCGCCGAGCCCGAACGAGACCATCCGAACGTGTCGGGTGTTGATCCCACATGCACGTGCGATCTCGGGGTTCTGCGAGGTGGCTCGGATCGCCTTCCCCCAGTCGGTGTACCGAAGGAAGAGGAAGAAGAGCGTAGCCACGACGATCGCAACCCCGAATCCGAGCGGGCGGTTCAGCGAGACCGTCGCGCCGAGGATCGAGACGGATTCCGCGAGGTAATCGATGGAGCGGTAGTCGGCGCTGAAGGCGAGCTGCGCGAGGTTGCGCAGACACAGCGCCAGCCCGAACGTCAGGATCAGCGAGGTGAGTTCGGTGTTCTCGTGGATCCGTTCCAACAGCAGCCACTGGATGAACGCGCCGAACGCGAACAGCAGCGGAACCGACAGGACGAGGCTGACCACCGGGCTGACGTTCAACAGCGCCCAGCTGTAGAAGGCCGCGTAGGCGCCCAACATTACGAACTCCCCGTGGGCCAGGTTGATGACGTTCTGGACCCCAAAGACGAGACTCAACCCGAGCGCGATCAGGCCGTAGAAGGCCCCCAGGAAGATCCCGATGACGAGCAGTTCAACGATTAGTGATGTCGTGACCATTCTTGTGAAGCGTCGTTCCGTATCGTGTGTGTGGACACGTGTAGTGCGTGTAAGCTGGTGTGTCTATCGTGCGAATACTGCATCGAAATGCCGGGAGCGTTACCACCCGGGGTGCGGGTAGATGGGATCCGCGGTGGCGTACTCGGCCGGCCGGACGGCCTCCTGGGTCATCCCGTCCTCACCCTCCTGCCACTGGCCAAGGCTGGGCGTCTGTCCCACCTGGATGCCCTGGTCGTCGACCTCGTAGACCCCGTTCGCGAACGGGATCTCCATCTCGATCTCGTGGAGCTGTTCGGCGATCGCCGTCTGGTCGATCTCGCCGACGTTCCGGATCGCCTGCTCCATCACCAGACAGCCGGCGTAGCCGCCGGCGGCGTGGTAGTCGACCTCGCCGGGGTCGGAGTACTCCTCCGAGAAGAGGTCCATGAATCCCTCGGTGAACTCCTGATTGTACGGCAGCTCGAAGAACGGCGCCCAGAAGAGGTCGCCGGTGACCCCGAGCGCGGCGTCGCCGACCGACTCCGCGAACGCCGGCGCCATTCCGCCGACGACCCACGCGAAGATGCCGGGCGAGAGGCCGACCGATTGAGCGGCCTGCGTCAGCCCGATCGCATCCTCGGTGTAGCCGCCGCCCATCACGATATCGGGGTCCTCCTCCGCGACCGTGTTGAGGACCGAGGAGTAATCGTTGATGTCGGTCGGATACGCCTCCTCGTGAACGACCTCGAGGCCCTGTTCCTCGGCGTAGGGGATGTGGCCGGACGCGACCGACGTCGGGAACGCGGCGTCCTCGTAGACGACGGCTATGGTCTCGGCGCCGTTCTCGACCGCGATGTCGATGGCGCTGCGGACGTAGGTGTACGCCGGCGCGATCGCCTGCGTGGTGTACTGGACGTCACGCTCCTCGAGGACGGAGGTGTCGGACATCATCGGCATAATACACGCCATCTCGGCGTCCTCGATGATCGGAATGACTGCGCTCGAAACGGTGCTCCCGTACGGGCCGAGCAGGACGTCGACCTCGTCCTCGTTGATCAGCCGCTGGTAGAGGTTGACCCCGCGGGAGGGATCGGACTGGTCGTCGTAGTGGACCAACTCGACCTCGCGACCGAGAAGGCCCTCGTCGTCGTCGGCAAGAAGGCTGTTGCCCTCGTTGATCTGGTGGATCCAGAAGTCATATCCCTCCTTCATCGTCACGCCCTCCGTGGCAGTGGGCCCGGTCGTCGACGTGCTCGCCCCGATGGTGATCACGTCGTCGCCGCCACCGCCGCCACCCATACAGCCCGCCGTCGCGGCGAGCGCGCCCGCGGCCGCAGTCGTCTCGACGAACCGACGCCGACTGAACCGCGGCGTCGCGGATCGGTTTCGAGGTACTTCAGAGTCGTTGTGATCTGACATGGTACGGACTCGCATTTGCCACCCACATATATAATAGTTTCCCAAGGTGTGCGAGAACTCGGGAGCGAGGGTAAAGTTTTTTAAATAATTTAGAAGGATATTGAATAGTAATCAAGAATAATATCGATCGGTGATATTCATTCAATCATTCATTCGTCACCGTGCGAAAACGAGCACCGGTCACCGATACCACGCTCGTATCCGGAACGCCGCCGTGCGGGAAGTCCACCATCGGCGTACTCGAAGCAACGCTCCCACTCAGGGGTTCCCACGACGCGCCAGAACGAGGAACACGACCGTCGCCGCCAGACAGCAGCCGGCAAGTGACAGCCAGGCGACCGCGAACGACGCCGTATCGACGAGATAGCCGAATATCGGCGGCGCGACGATGGCGCCGGCGTTCACCGCGGTCTGTGCGCCGGCGGTCGCCGTTCCCATCTGGTCGGCGGGAACGATCACGGTGAGGTACGAGTAGTAGATCCCCATAAACCCCAACAGCGCATATCCGATCACGGCAAGCACGAGAACGCTCGTCGAGACGGTCTCGACGACGGTCAGCGAGGCGAGCCCGCCGCCGGCGACGAGCCCGTGGAGGCCGAGCAATCGTGGGGCACTCCAGGCTTCGGATCGTGGCAACCGATCGAGGACGTATCCGGAGACGATGCGGCCGCCGCTGCCGGCCACCTGGACCACGGCGAGGAGGAATCCTGCGACGGCCGCCGAGGCCGCCAGCGTGTCGGTCCCGAACACGACGACGTACCCGGTCGTCGTGAACATCGCCGCGCCGAAGAAGAACCCGGCAACGACCAGAAGCGTGTACTCGGGCGGTGCCTCGAGTTGCCACGGTCGCGGGATTTCGGGGTCGTCCGTCCCGCCGGATCCCTCGTAACTCGCCGCGAAGCCGACCGCCACCACGATCGCGACGCCGGCGACGGCGAAAAACCCGCCGGGCCAGCCGACCAGCCCGCCGACCGTCGTGACGACGACGGCGCTGATCGCGCTGCCGGCGGTGACCCCGACCTGCTTGATACCCATCGCGAGGTTGCGCCGTCCCTCGGTGACGGCGTTGACGATCGCCCGATTCGTCGACGGGATCGCCGTCGCGTAGAGGACGCCCAGACAGAACACGACGACGAGCAGCGCCGCGTACGAGGGTGCGAGGCCGATCCCGCCCGCGGTAACACCGAGGCCGAGCAGCCCGACGATCATCGTTCGCCGCTCCCCGAAGGCGTCGATCAGGGCGCCGACCGGAAACAGCGAGATCGTGTAGCCCACCATCAACGTCGTCACCACGAGCCCGATAAGCGACCCCGACAGCGAGAACGCGTCCCGAAGCAACGACGTCCCGGCGAAGACGCTATAAAAACAGAGGCTCGCGGTCGTCTGCCAGCCGGTGATGACGGCGACGGGTCGCCGGACGCTGTGTGAGGCCATCGGACGTGCGACCGACTTCGACGGGGTGGGTCAAATCAGTTTGCTCCGGATCGGCGAGAGTCCCGCCGCAGTTCGATCCTGACCGCCGGCAAAGCTTTGTACACCCGGTCTCGAACGGTCGGTATGCGGATCGATATCGATCGGGATAGACTTGTCGAGACGATGAAAGAGCAGGCCGAGATCGGCGCCACCGACGACGGTGGCCTCCACCGGCTGACGCTGAGTGACGCGGACCGGGAGGTCAGGGACTGGTTTCGGGACCGAATGGAGGCAGCAGGCCTCTCGGTTCGAGTCGACGAGATGGGAAACATGTTCGGACGCCGTCCGGGAGCCGACCCGGACGCCGGAACCGTCCTCCTCGGGTCCCACCTCGACTCACAGCCGAACGGTGGCATCTATGACGGACCGCTCGGGGTGATCGCGGCGCTCGAGTTCGTCCGAACCCTCGAGGACGAGGGGATCGAGACCGACCACCCGATCGAGGTCGTCAACTGGACCAATGAGGAGGGATCCCGGTTCCAGCCCGCGATGATGTCGAGCGGCGTCTGGGCCGGCGAGATCCCGCTCGAAGAGGCCTACGACACGACGGATGCCGACGGCATTCGGTTCGAGGACGCGCTGGAAGAGATCGGCTACCGGGGGGACGTTCCCGCGGAGCCGACCCGGGAGTACGACGCGGCGCTCGAGCTCCACGTCGAGCAGGGACCGTATCTCGAGCAGGAGGAGCGGGACGTCGGCGTCGTCACCGGGATCGTCGGCCTCCGCTGGGGGGAGGTCACGTTCACCGGCCAGGCGAACCACTCGGGAACGACCCCGATGCACTACCGCAGCGACGCGCTGGTGGCCGCAAGCGACGTCATCGGACAGGTCCGGCGGATCCCCGGCACGCTCGGCGAACGGACGGTGGGGACCACCGGCGCGCTGGAGGTCGAACCCGGCTCGATCAACATCGTTCCCGAGACGGTCCGGTTCACGGTCGACTTCCGGGATCCCGACGACGACGTCGCCGACGAGGCGATCGAGCGCGTCAAAGCCGAGGTCGCCGCGGCGGCGGATCGCGAGGGCGTCGACTGGGAGTACGAACGGCGGATGGACGCCGCAAGTGTCACGTTCCCCGACCGGTGTGTCGATGCGGTCCGGTCGGCGGCCGCCGATCTCGGCTACGACGCGCGCGAACTCGTCAGCGGCGCGGGCCACGACGCCACGTACATGGCGAGCGTCTGTGACACCGCGATGGTGTTCGCGGTGAGCGAGGGCGGCAAGAGCCACACGCCCGAGGAGTACACGAGCTGGGACGACTGTTACGCGGCGGCGAACACGCTCGCGAACGCCGCACTCGATCTCGCCGGAGTCGCGGAGCGAACAACGGGAGGTGATGACGCGGATGTCTGAGGACGACCGCGAGGGATCCTCCGGGGACCTCGATCGGATGCGTGCGGAGGCCGACCGGCTCGGGTTCGACGTGTCGGACGCGCTGCTCGAGGGGTGTTTGGACACCGCTCGCGACCTCGAGCGAACGGCCGGCGATCTGGGGACGGAGGCGACCAGCACGGCCACCCGGTCCCCGGAGGTGGCACCTGCCGGGGATCATCGGGAGTTCCTCGCGACCTACGAGACGCCGCGCCAGGAGTCCGAGACGGGGGCGCTTGCCGGACGGCGCGTGGCGCTGAAGGACAACGTCGCGGTCGCCGATCTGCCGATGACGTGCGGGTCGGACCGGGTTGCGGTCACGCCCGAGACCGACGCCGCCGTGACCGAACGGCTGCTTGCCGCCGGCGCGTCGGTCGTCGGGAAGGCGAACATGGACGCGTTCGCCTTCGGACCGAGCGGCGAGTTCAGCGACTACGGGCCGGTCGAGAACCCGACCGCCACCGACCGCGTTCCCGGCGGCTCCTCCTCGGGAAGCGGCGCTGCGGTCGCTGCCGGAACGGTCGACGTCGCGCTCGGAACCGACACCGGCGGGTCGGTCCGCATTCCGGCGGCGTGTTGTGGCGTCGTCGGCGTCAAGCCGACCCACGGGGTTGTTCCGCGGCACGGCTTCGTCTCGTTCGCGCCGTCCCTCGACACGATCGGCCCGCTCGCCAGGGACGTCGAGACGGCACGGCGCGCGCTCACGGCCATCGCCGGCCCGGATCCGCGAGACCCGACCACGAGTTCCCGAGGACTCCCCGCCCGCGGCACCGACGACACGCTGTCGGAGGACGGAACGCTGCCGGAGAACGCCACCGTCGGCCTCCCGACGTCGTTCTTCGAGGCGTCGGACGACGTCGTCTCGGAGTCGGTCCGTGAGGCCGTGGCGGCAGCGGACGTCGAGGCGACGTCGGTCGAACTCGACCGCGGAGCGATCGAGGAGGCGTACTTCCTCGTCGGCGCGGCCGAGTTCGTCTGGTACCTCGATCAGACCGGCGTCGTCCGTGGACAGGGTCCCGACTACACGCCGGCGGTCCGATCGCTGCTCGCGGCGGTCAAGGAAGCCGACCTCGGCGATCACGTCGCCTCCCGGCTGCTCGCGTCCGCCTTCCTCGACACCGAGACGGACGGCGAGGCGTATCTCGCGGCACGGCGGGAGGCGATCGCGTTCGGTGAGCGCGTGCAGGACGCACTCGCCGACGTCGACGCGCTCGTGATGCCGACCCTTCGAACGCTCCCACCGACGCGGGGACGAATGGAGACGACGGCGGACCTGTTGACGCTGCTGGGGAACACGGCCCCGTTCAACCTCGCCGGAACCCCGGCGACGGCGGTCCCCGTCGACACCGTCGACGGGCTTTCGGTCAGCGCGCAGGTGGTCGGCGCGCCCTTCGACGATCACGTGACGATGGCGATCGCCGACCGGCTGCAGTCCTGATCCGGTGTCTCGCCGATCGACGGTGGTGGATCGGCCTCATCGGGTCGGCCCCATCGGGCCGGCCTCATCGGATCGGCCTCATCGATCGGCCTCATCGGGTCGGCCCCATCGGGCCGGCCTCATCGGGCGACCACTCCTCGCCGACGCGATCGGCGCCCATCAGCTGGTCGCCGTCGTGTTCGGTGAACACGATCTTCCCGTTGGGCCGCGGCACCGCCCACTCGGCGGCCAACCAGTCGATGACCGCGAGCGCGAACGATCGACGACGCTCGAACGATCGGCCGCGGCGAACGTCGGCGTCGAGGACCGCCAGGGGCCCCTCGACGGCGCGGCCCAGGGACATCGCGGAGGGGGGATGCTCGCGGATCGTGACCGCGATGTGGCCGGTCGAGGTCCGCATCTCCGCGCCGTATATGTCGGTCACCGCCTCGGAGAACGCCCGCCGGTCGGCGTCGGTCGGATCAGCCGTCGTGTCGAGGGCGAGATGGGGCATCGTTCGAGAATGTCCGGAAAGAGGCATAAATGATTCGGTAGGTACACACATACCATACCAGTTCGTTCGGGAATTTCGCTGCTCGACGAGGGTACGCCGTGGGCCATCGACCAACGCGTTCGACATCGCAGAACAGGTGTGGGTGGCGATCGCGACGAAATGTGGAACGGTTCCCGACCCGATCGGGCCTGAAGGACCGTCGGTGAGGTTGGACAAGCAGGGGAGACCGTCGGTGAAGCCGGACGACCGAGGGACATCGATCGCCCGCATCGCGTGGTATCGTGGGATACGTGTCGTCTATCGCTCTTGCAGTATTTATTACACACATAGAGGTGTAATAGTGCTGTGATGGACGGCGAAAGCGATCACGAGGGATGGAGTCGGGAACGAGCCAGCCACCGACGGCCGATCGCGTTCGAACATACAGAAACCGAGATGGCCGATGACCGGCGTGAAATCGGTCGATGGCGGCGAAACGGGCGGAACGGTTGCATATCCTGTTCCGCATCGTAGAACAATGGTTGAGGCGATTGCGGTACCGAGCGACATACCCGTGACAGACCGACGGTGATGACCGATGGTGATGACCGACGGGCGGCCGGCTCAACGGGTGAGGTCGAGATCGAGCGCCCGGTTCAGCAGGTCGTCGTCGTAGTAGGCGTCCGTTTGTGCCGGATGGATGCGGTCGATCGTGCGAACGCGACGGATCGTGTTGTGGAACCCCTTGAGGCTGGCCTCGTCGACCATGCGCCCGTCGATGACGACCGCGCCGGTGCCGCCGCGTTTCGCCCGGTTGTACCGTTCGATCCGCTCGACGTCGCGTTCGAGCGCCTCGGGGGTCGGCATATGGACCGTGTTGGCCTGGACGGTCTGGTTGGGATGGAGCGACCAGGATCCGTCGATCCCGAGTCCTGCCTCGTGTTCGAGGCGATCGACGTAGGCGTCGCCGTTGTAATAGGTCACGCCGGCCCGTTCCGTGAACAGGTCGTCGAACGGACCGCCGATCGAGAGGAGGCCGGCCGCGCTCGTCTCGTTCGAGAGCGCCTCGAGGGTCCCGTCCCACCGCGGCCGGTCGCCGAGATCGCGGCTTCCGAGATCCGCCGCGTAGTCGAGCGGTCCGAACGCGATCGCGGCGAGCCGGGAGTCGGCGCCGAACCGGGCGATCGGACGCAGGTCGGACCGGGCTCGACTCGTCTCGACGACGACCGTCAGGTCGAAGCTTCCGGGCTCGTAGCCGTGGGCCGCCTCCACCTCGGAGACGACGTCCGCCGCGCGTTCGACGTCCGGCCGGCGACCGACCTTGGGAACGACGAACCCGTCGATGGCGTCGCCGGCGCCGGCGACGAGCGCGTCGATCTGGTCCCGGCCCGCGTCCCGGACGGTCTCGTCCAGATGGCTCCACTCGACGCGCGGCCAGACCTCGCCGCCGACGTCGTGGGACGGAACCAACTCGACGACGTTCTCGACGCCATCGCGTTTCGAGTCCGGCGCCGTTCCGTCCTCGAGATCGGGAACGAGCCAATCCGGCGCACGAAACCCCTCGGCCGTCAGGGCGGAGCGAAGGTACTTCGCGGCGTCGTCGGGTCCGGCGTCATCCGTCGAGACGGCAGCCGGTGCGGTCTGAAACGTCCGACACAGGCGAATATCGTCGGTCATCTGTCTGTCTCCGGTTGTGGCGAGTTACCGTGTGGTTAGAACCCTTTCGGAACCGAGGCCGAGGGAGACGGCGACGTCAACGGGGCGATGGACGATCGATCTCGCTGGAACGAGTACAATATATAAAAAATAAATATATAAAAGTAAAACGGTAATACTGGAAAACCGCTCGGCCGAGTTCCGTGACGAGACGGCATCCATCGAACGGTGAATGCGACGACCACGAAAGACGAGTATATTCGATGATTGGAATTTATTTTGAACAGACGGGTACATATATACGATAGCACACGATATTCTATCGGTATTGGGAGTGGTGATCCCGGGAACACTCATCAATTAGCTAGATCGAACATAAGCACGATCTCGAGAAATGCGGACGGATATCCACAGCAAATATAATACTAGTATATCTTATATACTGTCTAAATATACTATTTCTTATATGCTATCGGCGCAACCCACTCCGGGTTCCCCGATGATGATCCCTGCGGCTCCCGGCGGTGGGTATCCATCGGCAGCCGATCCTCGCGGCGCAAACACGCTTGGAGACGATCAGTTGTAGCCGCGCCACCGGTGGCCGCACTCCTGGCACTTGAAAAAGCGCGTCGGGGGCTCGTCGGCCGCGCCGGTCTGTTTGATCGTGTACCAGGCTTCGCCGTGGCCACACTCGTCGCAGACGACGTCGGTCGCGGTCGGCTTCCCCTCGAAGTTCGCGTTCTCCTCGGTTTCGATCGGCGAGGAGTCGCCCTGTCGTTCCGTCGAGACGAACTGCTCCGCGAGATCGTCGTCCTGGTCCGCCGTCGCGCCACAGTCGTCGTTTTGACACACCATTCGGCCGTCGACCGACACCATCATCGATCCGCACTCGTCACAGAATTGCATCGGTGCTGTTTACCGGGCTATGGCCGGGAACGGCTTGAAGGTTCGCTCCGAGAGCCGACCGGACAGACGGAGCCTCTCGCGCCCGTGCTCACGCATCCACTCTCGTTCACTCGTTCACGCGGTCGAACATCGGACCGTCGGTCGAGACCATCGGACAGTTCCGGACGCGGAACCGGTCCATCTCGATCACTTCGACGATCTGTGTCCCCTCGTGGGTACAGGCCATCGTCGGCGGATCGGTGCTGTGTGGGCAGCGTTGGCAGTACTCGCGTTTGTCGACGAGCCGGTCGTCGTACTCGGGGGACTCCCCGAACTCGCCGGCGTCGTCGGCGAAGTCGGCCGCCGCGTTCGGTCGGGGACCGCTTTCGGCGTCGAGGGCCGACTCCGTCGGGGGAGCTGACTCAACCGATCCCGGGTCGTCAGTCTCGAGCGCCCCCCAGACGTCCACCTCACCGACGTCGACGTCCATCGCCTCGAAGGGATCGTCCGCAGCCGTATCGGCAGGATCCACATCGGCCGGATCCGCATCGGTCGGATCCGCATCGATCGCGAGCTCGTCGACCATCCGGTCCAGTTCGTCCCGCCCACGACCGGTCGTGTCCGCAGAGTCGGCGGCGGAGCGGTCGGGACCGGAATCATCCGTCTCGGTGCCATCCGTCTCGGTGCCATCCGTCTCGGTGCCGTCCGTTTCGGCACGGTACCGGTCGGTCCCGTACTCCGAGAGATCGATCGGGTCGATCTCAGTCGCCTCGTCCGTGGACGTGTCCGTCCCGGTCGGCTCAGCCGGCTCCGTCGGCTCCGGCTCGTCGCCCGGCTCCGCCGATCCATCCTCGCTCATTCCGACTCACCCTCACCCTCGAAGACGTCGGCCGCTTCGCGCGGCTCCGTCGTGTCACCCTCCAGCGCCGGCGGGTCGCCGACGAGGAGCCATGCGCTGCCGAAGAAGCCCGATTTCGGCTCGACGCCGGTGAAGTGGCTGTCACAGTGTGGACAGCGAGCGCGGCCGAGGAGTCCGATCCGGACCGATTTCTCACACGATTCACAGGCGGCTTCAGCCACCCCGTTTCGGTTCGCCTCCTCGAGCAGCGCCTCGTGTGCCTCCCGCCGTGCGTGGGTCGTCTCGAGCCGGTCGAGACGGCGCTGTGCGTTTACGAGCGCGCCCGCAAGCCGAGTGAGCTTCTCGTCGTGGTCCGAAACGCGCTCGGCGTGGGCGTCCACGTCCGCACGCACCCCATCCACACGCGTGTCGGCCGCGTCGACGTCCCCTTCGAGGTCGTCTATCCGGGCCGAGACGGACTGAACCGTCGATCGAAGCGTCCCGAGGCGGTCGTCGATCTCGGGGTGGGTGTGGTCCTTCGAGGCTCGCGATTCGGCCTCCTGGAGCACGCTGATGATGCGTTCGCGAACGTCGGCGATCTGCTCGTCGAGCTCGTCACGAAGCGTCTCGACGTCGGTTTCGATCCGGTCGAGTTCGGCGTCCGTTCGATCGAGGCCCTCACGAACCCGATCGAGCGTCTCGGAGTCGGGAACGTCCACCCCGCGCTCCTCGGCGAGGCGAACGACCGCACGAGCGAGCAACTCCTCCCGGCGGTCGGCGGAGAGCTCCGCCAGTTCCGCCGGCCACTCGTCGTCCCCCGGGGATGCTCCCTCCCGGCCCTCCTCCGGAAGTGTCATCCGATCGCGATCACCCATCTACCGCCTTTTCGACGCCAACACATAAGTAAGCTTGCGCAACGGTCGTGGGAGTCGACGCGCTTTAGCCGGTCACGGGTGTTCCGTCCGGTATGCGATTCACGCGACGAGTCGGCGGGGTGCTGTCGATCGGGATCGGGGGCAGTCTTGCGATCGCCGCGGTCGTCCTGGCGGGGATCGGCACCCTGGATGGCGTCCTCACGGCGGTGCCGGGCGTCACCGCGGCGCTCGGCGGTCCGGGTGGCGGCGGAACGGGCGGAACGGGCGGCGGAGTCGGTACCGGCGGCCACTCGGTGCTTCACCCGGCCGCCTACGCGGCGGGTGCAACGCTGCTCGTCGCGGGTACCGCCGCAGTCCGTGATCGGACCATCGATCCGCGAACGACCCTCGTGATTCCCGCCATCGGCCTCGGGCTCGCGCTGATCGGCGGCGTCCTCGGTGGCACCCTCACGGCGGTCACCGGCGATCCCGTGGGAGCCGGCGTCGGCGGTCTCACACCGGAGAGTACGTTTGCGATCGCGGGAACCGCGGTCGGAACCGCGGTCGCACCCGTCGTCGTTGGAGCGCTCCGTGAACACACGATCGTCCTCCTGGCGGGGTTCGTCGTGGCGATCGCGGCCGTCGCCGCGTCGCCGACGCCGGTTCTGGCCGCTGCCGTCGGACTCGGCGGCGGAACGGGCGCGATCGCCGTCGCCTGGCGGCTCGACCCGGACGGCTGGCGGCCGTGAGCCAGCTACGGCGGATCCCGGCATCGAACGACGCGATACCCCTATCCGTGTCGGGACCGAACCGCGGGTATGGCGACCGAGGCGTGTGCGGTCTGTGACACCGACGTGCGGATCGCCGGCGGGATCGGCGATCTCTGGAGCTTCGCCTTCGAGTCGACGCAGGGGTTGACGCTCGAGCTCGTCGACGGCTCCGAGTTCTTCCTCTGTTTCGACTGTCTGGAACGGCTCCCCGACGACACGGAACCGACCGCGGCGGACGTCGAGCGACTGCAGGCCGCGACCGAAACCGACGCGGGAACGGCGGCGGACGGGACGGAGACGGACGTCCCGTCGAAGTAGCGACGAGACGGCCCCGACGCCCGCTCGGAGAACGGCGAGACGGCCCCGACGTCGGTGTCGATCGACCCGACAGTTTTACTCCGATCGCAACGGACCCGGGAGTGTGGACCCCGACCGGATCCCCGCCGAATTCCCGGCGCCGAGCTTTCGCGGCGCACAGGAGCACGCCCTTCACGACATCAACGACGCGTTCGCGGCCGGCAACGAGGTCGTGCTGGTTCGCGCGCCGACCGGCAGCGGCAAGTCGCTACTTGCGCGGTCGATCATGGGGGCGGCCCGGACCGTCGAGGCGGCCGAGCCCCGGGAGGCGACCGGCGCGTACTACACGACGCCGCAGGTCTCACAGCTCGATGACGTCGCGACCGACGAACTCCTCGACGACCTGAACGTGATCCGCGGGAAGTCGAACTACGCCTGCGTCCTGCCGGGTGAACACGACACGCCGGTCGACCGCGCACCCTGCGCCCGGCAGCGCGGGTTCGACTGCAGCATCCAGCACCGATGTCCGTACTTTTCCGACCGGTCGATCGCCTCCTCCCGGCGCTTTGCCGCGATGACGCTCGCCTACTTCATGCAGACCGCCGGGTCCGAGGTGTTCGGAAAGCGGGATGTGGTCGTGATCGACGAGGCCCACGGACTGGCCGAGTGGGCGGAGATGTACGCGACGATCGAACTCACCCCGGACCGCGTTCCCGTCTGGGAGGACGTCGGCGTGCCCGACGTCTCGGGCGAATCGGGCGGTCGCGGCGGCGGTCGAGAAAGTGGCGGTAGTCGAAACGGTGACGGCGGCGGGAACGGCGACGGGAACGCCGACCACGGTCAGCTCGACCGCACCGCCCGGTTCGTCGAGCAGCTCCGTGACGCCTGCGAACGGGCGAAGGACGAGCTGGTCGGCCGGCCGGAGCTGGAGCCCGCGGAGGTCGCCCGCCGCGACCGGCTCCAAGAGCTGATCGGGGAACTCGGGTGGTTCCTCGAGGATTACCGCGACCCGCAGAGCCCGACCACCTGGGTCGTCGACCAGCCCGGCGGCGAGGGAACGGCGATCACGATCAAGCCGCTGGACCCGGCACGGTACCTGAAACACACCGTCTGGGACCGAGGGAACCGCTTCGCGCTGCTGTCGGCGACGATCCTCTCGAAGGAGGCGTTCTGCCGCGGGGTCGGGCTTGATCCGTCCGACGTCGCGCTCGTCGACGTCGAGCACACGTTCCCGCTCGAGAACCGCCCGCTGTACGACGTGACGCAGGGGAAGATGACCTACGAGCACCGCGCGGAGACGATCCCCCGGATCGCCGAGTTGGTCGTCCGCCTGATGGCTCGTCATCCCGACGAGAAGGGGCTGATCCACGCCCACTCGTACGCGATCGCCGAACAGCTCGCCGATCGACTCCGCGACCGCGGCGTCGCACCGCGGGTGCGCAGCCACACGAAGGCGACCCGGGACGACGAACTGGAGGTGTGGAAGGCGAGCGACGACCCGGAGGTGTTCGTCTCGGTGAAGATGGAGGAGGCGCTCGATCTCCGGGACGAGCTGTGTCGCTGGCAGGTGATCTGCAAGGCGCCGTACCTGAACACGAACGACTCCCGCGTCGAACGCCGGCTCGAGGAGGGCCAGTGGGCGTGGTACCATCGCGCCGCGCTGCGAACCGTCATCCAGGCCTGCGGGCGCGTCGTACGCGCGCCGGACGATCACGGGACGACCTACCTGGCGGACGACTCGCTGCTCGACCTCTTCGAGCGGGCGCGGGCCGACACCCCGCCGTGGTTCGCCGACCAGATCGCCGCGATGGGGACGCCGGACCTCCCTGCGGCCGATCCGGCGGCGGCACTATCCGGGATCGACGCGACGCCGACCGCGGCTGCGGCTGCCGGCGGGGGGGCCGTCGACGCCGAAACGGAAGCCCGAATCACGAGCGATGACACGGCAACGAACGGTTCCACGGCAGACGGGAGCACCGGATCGGGATCGACGAACCGGGACGCGGGGACCGGAACCACGAGTAGCGGGACAAGCGGCACCTCGACCGGCGGCGGAGGCGGGGCCGAAACCCGGTCCGAACGCGACGCGAAGCGCCGCAATGATCACCCGCTCTCCGACGTCTGGGGCGACGGCTAGTCGGGCGTCAGATCAGGGAGACGCCCCAGGCCACCATCGAGGAGACCATCAGGAACGCGAAGAACAGCGCGAACAGTTTCTCTCGGTCCATACGCCGAGTAGGCAGTCGAACACGCATAATTCCTGTGTCCTGCCCGCGACGCCGACCAGTTGGTGATCGAGAAGCATCTCCTGGCGCCGATCGATACGGATCATCATCAACGATCAGTATATATGTGCCTTATACGCGCGGTGGTTCTGGGCGAACTCCGATCCACACCTTATACCATATAAGGTGTTTGTATCCCCTCAAGGAGATAGTAACCTTCATAATCCCTCACGCCTCACCGACGTGTATGGCATCCCACGGGCTGGCGACCGCGCTCACGCTGTACGGGTCGCGAACACTGACGCTGTCGCAGGCGGCCGCGCAGGCGGGGCTCAGCGAGGCCGAGTTCATCGAACAGCTCGAGCGACACGACATCGAGGTCACCGAGTCCGAGCGCGCCGCGGCGCTCGACTCCGACGCGGTCGCCGCGACCGCCGATTGAGGCCGATCGACGGCTCACCCGTCATCACGGAAGTTCCACAGTCACGTCGACAAGCTGGTCTTCGGTCTGCCAGCGGTACAGCCGCCCGTCTTGGTCGAATAGCTCGAAGACACCGTCCTGCATCCAGCCGAACGAATTCGCCTCGTCCTCGTACTCCCGCTTGAGGACGTGACTCTTCGCGAAGTACTCGGTCGTCCCGACGAGCAGGCCTTGCTCGACGAGAAAGTCACTCGGTTCCATCTCAGCGACGCCGACGAGGGACGTCACGATGTCGGCGATCAGACAGAATTTCTGAATGCTGTTGTCCCATTCTCCCCGGATATCGACCATCCTGAAGGCGTAGGCGTCCTGCCGACGGTTGAGACGGTCGACCACCAGATTCAGCCGTCGAATTGGCTCCCGATCGTAGTTCCCGAGTACGAAATACGACCGATCGTTCTCGTAGACGGGGGTCAACTCGCCTAGGGCGTGGAGAATCTGCTCGTTGTCCGCCAGCGTGATCGTTTCTTCGTCAAGGTGGTCCTTCGCACTGGTGAGGACTTCCTTGGGGACTGACGACTCCTCATCGGGCATACGCAGTCGTCCCAGTCGCACAAGATATGGTTTATAGAGTAATTTACCCGGTCATATATACACGGATCACTTCAGAGTAATTTACCCAAGAGTAAACTACTTGCCGCCAGGGCGTGTACTCCATCGTATGAGTACCGAACTGGAGGCTGCTAACGGAACGGAACCCCGCGAACTCGTCCACTTCGTCACCCAACGGACACGGTTCGCGCTCGTCAACAACATCCTCCAGCATCCCGAACAGCTCCCTTCGATGTACGAACTCGAGGAGCTCAACCCCAGCGTAAGCGACGCCACCGTCTACAAGCACATCCAGAAGCTCATTGACGCGGGGATCGTGAAGGAGGTCCCTTTAGACGATGATCAGCGTCGACAGGGCTATCCCTGGAAGTTCTACGGCCTCTCGGAGGAGGGCCGAACCTTCCTCGAGGAACACAACCTCCTCGCCGCGGAGGAAACTCTCCAACGGATCTACGAGACCATCAGCGACAAGCCCGAAAAGATGGTCAAATACGAGAACGCCCCCCGCCCGGACACATAAACCCGCTGCCGGCACTACGTCTCAGAACCCAAATCCTCGTCGGGAACGAGGTAGACGTCGCCGTCGTGTTTCACCGCGGACACGGCGTCGGGACGGTCCTCGTCGTCGAAGAAGTCGGGATTCGGGACCGTGACGGCCTCGTAGGTCTCGGGGTCGAGCACCTGCACGGCGTGTTCGTCCTCGACGGTCACGACGGTCGTTTCGGTCGCGTCCTCGTGCCGGCCGACGCGGTCGGCGTCGGGCGTCTCGCCCTCCGCGTACTCGGAGACGTACTCCTCGCCGGAGGCGAGCCGGGTGCCCCGGAGTCGGTTCGAGACGCTCTCGACGAGCACGGGCCCGTCGCCGTCGTTCGGATCGATTATCTCGCCGGCCGCGTACCGGGGCAACCGGACGGCGAAGGTCACGCGATACACCTCGTTACCGTCGCCGTCCTCGGTCACGAGCGTCGGGTAGGACTCGAAGCTGCCGCCGAGCCGCTCGACGATCCGGGTTGCGACCGACTGACCCAGTCCGTTCGAGGAGATCTTGACGTTCGGGCCGTCCTCGGTCTCGATCACCTCGGTGATGAACGCCTCCCGATCGCCTTTCGCCTCCTGGTCGGCGACGTGGGACTCGGCGATCGCGAGTGCCTCCTCGCGTTCTGCAGGGGTGAGATCGCGGTCGTCGGCTCGGATCTGGACGATCGCGGCGTAGTAGCCGCCGGCGATCCGGCCGCATCGGTCACAGGTTCCGCGGGAGATCTTCACCGGCACGGTCACGGATTTCTCACGGAGCGTTCCCCGGACGATCCCGGAGAACTCACAGTGCATCCGGATCGTGTTCTCGTCGACCTGCTCGGGCTCGACGCCCCAGTTCACCTCGGCGGCGTCGACGTGGACTCCGAGCGCCTCGGCCGTCTCGTCGACGGCGACGTCGGTGTAATCGCGTGCGCCGACGTCCCGCCAGGACTCGCCGCGACGGACGGCGCCGCACCCGGAACAGACGAGGACCTCGATCCGGTCGGGGGCGTCGACGAGGTCGAAGTCCTCGAAGTAACAGTCGTCACAGAGCTTTCGATCCCGCGTGCGCGGCTCACCGGGGCGCGGCTCGTCTCGATCCGCGACCGGATCGCCACAGCGGGGACAGAACTCGCGGGAGTCGCTCATTGCCCCGCGGTAGGTGACTCTACCGGTTAAGTCGACCGAATCACCCGGCTCCGTCGACGTCGGCGGCGTCAGCGTCGGCGTCGGCGTCGGCGTCGGCGATCGCGGGGCAGAACGGAGATCGGTCCACCTCCGTGACACGGAGACCCAGGTGACGGATCGCGAACGCCGGCAGCGTCTGCACCGGTGGTGTGGCTTTAACACCGGCGGGAGCGATGTGCCGCGTATGGCAGACGATCCTGCGGACGAGGAGACGCAACGGTTCGCCACACGCAGCCTCCACGCCGGCGCACAGCCCGACCCGACGACGGGATCGCGGGCGACGCCGATCTATCAGACGACGTCGTACTCCTTCGATGACGCCGACCACGCGGCGTCGCTGTTCGCGCTGGAGGAGCCGGGCAACATCTACTCGCGGCTGATGAACCCGACGAACGCGGTCCTCGAGGAACGGATCGCCTCCCTCGAGAACGGCATCGCCGCGGTCGCGACCAGCTCCGGGATGGCCGCGTTGAACCTCGCGACGTTCCTGCTTGCCGGCCCCGGCGACAACATCGTCTCGGCCTCCTCGCTGTACGGCGGCACCTACACGTACCTCACCCACTCGGTCGAGCGAAAGGGGGTTACCACCCGCTTCGTCGACACGCTCGACGTCGACGCCTACGCGGAGGCGATCGACGAGGACACGGCGTACGTCCACCTCGAGACGATCGGCAACCCCGCACTCGTGACGCCCGACATCGAGGCGATCGCCGAGGTCGCCCACGAACACGACGCACCCCTCCTCGTGGACAACACGTTCGCGACGCCGTACCTCTGTAACCCGCTCGATCACGGCGCGGACCTCGTGTGGCACTCGACCACCAAGTGGATCCACGGCGCCGGCACCACCATCGGCGGCGTCCTCGTCGATGGCGGGTCGTTCCCGTGGGGCGAGCACGCGGAGAAGTACCCCGAGATCGGCGGCGACAACCCCGCCTACCACGGCGTCAACTTCACCGAGCGGTTCGGCGACGCGGCGTTCACCTACGCCGCCGTCGCCCGCGGCCTGCGCGACCTCGGCTGTCAGCAGTCGCCGTTCGACTCCTGGCAGACGATCCAGGGGCTCAACACGCTCCCGTTCCGGATGGAGCGCCACTGTGAGAACGCCGCGATCGTCGCCGAACACCTCCTCGACCACCCCGAGGTAAGCTGGGTCAACTACCCCGGACTCGAGACCCACGAGACTCACGAGGCCGCCAGCGAGTACCTCGACGGCGGCTACGGCGGAATGATCACCTTCGGGCTCGAGGCGGGCTACGACGCCGCGAAGACGACCGTCGAGAGCACCGAGATCGCCTCGCTGCTGGCGAACGTCGGCGACGCGAAGACCCTGATCATCCACCCCGCCTCGACGACCCACCAGCAACTCAGCGAGGAGGAGCTGCTCTCGGCGGGCGTCACGGAGGACATGGTCCGGATCTCGGTCGGCCTGGAGGACCCCGCGGACGTCATCGCCGACCTCGATCAGGCGATCGAAACCGCGACGGAGTAGTCGGATCGGCAGCCGAATCGGAAACGGACGGTCGCCGAAACGATTAGGGGCGTTCCGCCCCCGGTATCAGACGGTATGACCAAAGTAAGCGTGGTCGGCGCCGCGGGCACCGTGGGTGCCGCGGCCGGCTACAACATCGCGCTGCGTGACGTCGCTGACGAGCTCGTGTTCGTGGACATCCCGGACAAGGAACCGGAGGCGGTCGGTCAGGCCGCCGACGTCAACCACGGCGTCGCCTACGACGCGAACACGACCGTTCGCCAGGGAGACTACGCGGACACCGCGGGCTCGGACGTGGTCGTGATCACCGCCGGAATCCCCCGCCAGCCCGGCCAGACCCGGATCGACCTCGCGGGCGACAACGCGCCGATCATGGACGACATCGGCTCCTCGCTGGCCGAACACAACGACGACTTCGTCACGGTGACCACCTCGAACCCGGTGGACCTGCTCAACCGGCACCTCTACGAATCCGGCGACCGCGACCGCCACGCCGTCGTCGGGTTCGGTGGCCGGCTCGACTCGGCCCGGTTCCGGTACGTCCTCGCCGATCGGTTCGACACGCCGGTCCGGAACGTCGAGGCCACCATCCTCGGCGAGCACGGCGAGGCCCAGGTTCCCGTCTTCTCGAAGGTGCGCGTCGACGGCCGGGACCCGAGCTTCGACGCCGACGAGCGCGAGGCGATCCTGGGTGACCTCCAGGAGTCCGCGATGGACGTCATCGAGCGCAAGGGCGCCACCCAGTGGGGGCCGGCGACCGGCGTCGCCCACGTCGTGGAGGCGATCCTCAAGGACACCGGCGAGGTGCTCCCGTGCTCGGTCGTCCTCGACGGCGAGTACGGCTACGAGGACACGGCCCTCGGCGTCCCCGCCAAACTCGGGGCGAACGGCGTCGAGGAGATCGTCGAGTGGGACCTCGACGACTACGAGCGCGAGCTGCTCGCTGAGGCGGCCGGAAAACTCTCCGAGCAGTACGCCGAGATCGCGTAACGGCCGCGCGTCGAATTCTAGCGAAGCAAACCCTTATTTCGGAAGCCGTCGTATCTTCGCTCAATGAGTTCCGCGATCCAGATCGTGAATACGCCGGAGGTACTTCACGGGAAGCCACGGATTGCCGGCACGCGCATCGGCGTGCTGCAGGTCGGCGAAGCAGTTCGTCGGAACGAATGGACGGTCGAGGAAACCGCCGACGAGTTCGATATCGACGCCGATCACGTTCGGGCTGCACTCGCGTACTACGATGACCATCCCGAGGTGATGGCTACGCTCCGCACGCAGCGGGAGGCGCGAAAGCGAACGATCGACGCGACGACCAGGGCCGAGTAGTGCGGCTGCTGTGTGATCAGAACGTTCCACGAAAATACGTCACCGCGTTCCGACAACACGATCGACTCACGGCAACGACGGTCGACGAGCAACTCAGGCACGATGCTCCGGACCGCGAGATCGTCGCACGCGCCGAACGTGATGGCTGGGTCGTGTTCACGAACGACGAGGACTTTTACGTGGTGGGCGGCGATCACGGGCTGCTAGTATATGATCAAGTTACGGACCCGGCACCCAGTGCAGTCGTGGCGGCAATAGAGCGAATCGACGCCGCATACGAATCCGACGCCGAGATACTGGAAACGGTGCCGGGCGGCTGGCTCTAGCTCGCCAGTTCGGTTGCAAGCAAATCGGTAGGTAGGTTCCGGATCGGTGGGTCGTTCACGCGTTGGAGCCGTCACCACTCCCGCTTTTCGCGCCGTCCTCCTTTTCCCCCTCGATCCGCTCGGAACCACCTTCGATCCGCTCCGAGAGCCAGTCGTAGTGGTCGAGCAGCGCGCTCACTCCGGCGTCCGTGAGCCGGTAGACGTCGGCGATGCCCTCGGTCCGCGACGCGACGTGGCCCGACTCCTCGAGCGCGGTCAGCATCGCGTGGAACGACTGCGGGTCGATCCGTTCGTCGTAATGGGACGTGAGTCGGTTCTTCAACTGCTGTGCGCGCAGGCTCCCCGCCTCGTACAGGAGCGCACAGACGTCGCGGCGACGACCGCTGTGGAGCCACTTGGACATAGCGGTCGATCGGTCCCGATGGTGATAGGGCTCCCGTCTCGGGACGGAGCAGTCGCGGTCCGTCCGCGCCGGATCGCGATCGCGATCAGGCGTCGTCGGGGGGATCCGCTGAGCGTCCTCGGAGAACGTCGTCCGGTATCCTCGAGTCACTCCTCGGCCGATCCGGGGACCGATCCCTGGAACATCGTTCGGAACGGGAAGTCGGTCCCCCGCGTCTCGAAGCGGTCGAGCGAGAGGGGAGCAAGCGCGAACGGGACCGACTCGCCGGTGAGGTGCGCGCGGACCGCGGTCCCGATCGAATCGGCGGCCATCACGCCCGCGCCGTGGAAGCCGGCCGCGACGACGAGGCCATCGGGAGCCTCGGCGGGCGCGTCGATGATCGGCTTCGCGTCGGGGGTCGTGGCGTCGGCCATCGGGCAGCACTCGTACCGGACCACGGCGGGAGCCTCGTCGACGGCCGAAAGGATCGACGGGATCTCGTCCGCGATGAGGCGGTCGAGCGTCTCGCCGAACTCGCGGGGGTCCTCGGGCGGGTCGGTGACCCGATCATCGCCGCCGTACCGGTGTTCGGTCCCGACGAGCAGCCGGCCGTCCCGGGTGCCGCGCCAGTACGCGCCCAGGACCGCGTCCCCGCCCATCGGGACGTCATCGGGGAGATCAGCCTCGAGGTAGGCGACGTTCCAAGTGAACGGCCGGATCGGAACGGCGAGAACCTCCTCGAGCAACGCCGGGGTCGCGGAGCCGGCAGCCGCCACCACGGCGTCGGCGTCGACGGGGCCGTACTCGGTCTCGATCCCCGCGACGGCGCCGTTTCCGCCGCGGCCCGCCCCGTCGACGCGGACGGACTCGACGGTCGTGTCGGGACGGAACTCCACCCCGCGTCGGACGCATTCACGGTGCATCGTCGCGAGGAACTCGTCGACGTCGAAGTAGCCCGTGCCCTCCCAGACGAGCGCCTTCTCGTAGGGTGCCTCGGGGTCGAAGACGTCGGCGTACTCGGCCGCGTCCACGAGCGAGACGCTGGAGGCATCCGCGTCCGCGGCGGCTGCCGCCTCGCGAGCCCCCGGAACGTCCGCCGGCCGAACACCCCTGACGTACTCGCGGTCCGTCCACTCGAACACGCCCGTGCCGTCAAGATCGCGGAAGAACTCGAGCGCGCAGTCGCTCCAGGCGGGCCAGTCGGGGTAGTCGACCGGCGTCGTGATCACTCCGGAGGCGCGGCTCGAGGTTCCGTTTCCGATCGCGTCCCGGTCCAACACGACCACGTTGTGGTCCGACGCGAGCCGGTAGGCGGTGCTCAATCCCGCGACGCCGGACCCGACGACGGCAACACGTGTCATACCGGTCGATCGATTCCGGTTCGCATAGTGGTTTCGCCGGCCGCGAGCGGAAACGCCCTCAACGAGAGGAAACGCCTTTCCCCACGAGGCGCCCCACTTCGAACAATGCGTGGGAGGCCGTCCCGGGGAGGGACACGATGAAGGTCGCCGAAGCGGTCCCGGAGTTCGCCGACGCGTTCGGCTTCGAGGAGTTCAACCGGATGCAACGCGAGACGTTGCCCGCGCTCCTGGAGACGAACGAGAACGTGGTCGCGAGCGCGCCGACGGGGTCCGGCAAGACCGCCCTCGCCGAGCTCGCGATCTGTAAGACGCTCGCCGACGGCGGGACGGCGCTGTTCGTCGCGCCGCTGCGCGCGCTCACCAACGAGAAGGAAAGCGAGTGGGAGCGCTTCGAGAACCTGGGCTACTCGGTCTACGTTGTCTCGGGCGAGCGCGACCTGAACCCCAGACAGGCGGAGCGCGCCGACGTCATCGTGATCACTCCCGAGAAGGCGGACTCGGCGACGCGGAAACACGACTCCGCGCGCTACTCGTTCATCGGCGACGTCGACTGCGTGCTCATCGACGAGGTCCACCTCCTCGATTCCGACCGCCGGGGCGGCGTCCTCGAGGTCGTCGTCTCCCGGCTCCGCCGGATCTGTGACCCGCGGATCGTCGCTCTCTCGGCGACGATGTCGAACGTCGAGGACGTCGCCGACTGGCTCGACGCGCCGCCGGAGGCAACCTTCGAGTTCGGCGACGAGTATCGCCCGGTCGATCTGGAAACCGGCGTGAAGACCTACTCACACGGCGACAACGCCTTCGCGGACAAGTACCGCCGGCTCTACCGGGCGCTCGACCTGGCCGAGCCCCACATCCGCGAGGACGGGCAGGCGCTCGTGTTCGTCTCCTCCAGACAGGACACCGCCCAGGCCGCGAAGAAGGCCCGCGACGAGATCGCCGAGCGCGACGTCCCGGTCGGCGCACGCGGGGAATACGACTTCCACACGGCGGCCCAGGAGCTCACGAACGACACGCTCCGCCAGTCAGTCCTCGACGGGGTCGGCTTCCACCACGCCGGGCTCGGAAAGGACGACCGCGACCGCGTCGAGGAGTGGTTCCGGGAGGGGCTGATCTCGATCCTCTTTTCGACGTCGACGCTGGCGTGGGGCGTGAACCTCCCGGCCCGCTGTGTGATCATCCGGGACACGAAGTATCACGACCCGCTGGCGGGCGAGACCGACGTCTCGCCGCTCGACGTGCTCCAGATGCTGGGCCGCGCCGGACGCCCCGGCTACGACGACATCGGATACGGCTGGGTCGTCTGTGATCGGTCCGACGCCGACCGGTACCGCCGGCTGCTCCGAGAGGGCAAGCCGATCGAGTCGCGGCTCGCGGAGGACCTCCCGGGCCACCTCAACGCCGAGATCGCGATGGGGACGATCCGCGACCTCGATGACGTGATGGACTGGATCGAGACGACGTTCTACTTCGTGCGCGCGCGCTCGGAGCCCGAGCGGTACGACTTCGACTCGATCCGTGAGCGCGTCCGGGACACGCTCGAGGACCTGGTCACGGACGGGTTCGTCGAGACCGACGCGGATCTGGGGATCGAACCGACCGCCGTCGGGCGGCTCGCCTCGAAGTACTACCTCCGGCTCGATACCGCGAGCCGCTTCCACGAACTGGCCGAGCGCGACTCGCTGTCGGTGGCCTCGATCCTCGAGTCGATCGCCGCCGCCGGCGAGTTCGACTCCGTCTCCGCGCGGTCGGCGGAGGCCGACGCGATCGACCGGATTCTCTCGGCGTCCGATCTCGAGACGAGCCTCGAGGAGGGCCACCGGAAGGTGTTCGCGATCCTGGCGGCGAGCATGGACGACGCGGTCCCCTCGGACCTCCGGTCCGACGCGTGGGTGATCCGGCAGAACGCGCTCCGGTTGATCGCCGCGCTGACGGAGTTCCTCGACCGCTTCGCCGGCCCGCGCGCGGCCAACCTCGCGCGGCGCGTGGAGGCACGGCTCGACCACGGCGTCGCCCGCGAGGCGGTTGCGTTCACGGCGATCGACGGCGTCGGCGCGAACCGTGCCGAGCGACTCGCCGACGCGGAGTTCGACTCGCCGACCGTGGTGGCCGAAGCCGATCCGAGCACCCTCGAGGCGGCCGGGATGAGCGAGGGCGTCGCGAGCCGGATCGTCGAGGCAGCCGGCGATCTTCCCCGGCTCGACGTCGAGTGGGGATCGTTCCCCGAGTACGTCGGAACCGGGGATAACGAGCTGTGTGAGGTGACGGTTCGAAACCACGGGGGCGGCGCCCGAGTCGGCGTCCGCGTGACCGTCAACGACGTCGAGATGCACGCGAAGACGGTCTATCTCGACGGCGAGACGACCGTTCCCGTCGGCGTGTTCGGCCCGCCGGACGCGGCGGATCTGTCCTTCGTGGTCGAGGCGACGTTCCCCGACCATCCCCTGCTTCCGGTGCGTGCGAGCCGCGCGGTCGACGTCGAGTGAGCCGCGCCGTCGACGTCGAATAGGACATCGGGACAGCGAAGTTGCTGTCGACGCGCCACGCCCAGAGTTCAAAGGCGATGCCGCGCCAGACGGCGTATGCCATCGCGACTCCGCGTTCTGGCCGGCGACTGTACCACGACCCTGAGCGGCACCCGCGAGCGAACCCAACGCGGCCGCGTGGTCGTCGTTGTCAAGCCGGACAACACGACGCTCGTCCACGACGCCGACGGCTACCAGCCGATCGAGTGGCTCACCCGCCCCGATTCGGTGGCGATCGAGACCGACGCCGCGGGGTTCACCGTCACCGCGCGCGACGGCGACCGGACCCTTCGGGTGATCACCCACGAACGGGAGGCCGGGATCGAGGTCCCGGTCACCGAGGCCGGGCTGCCGGTCGGAACCTGTCCGGACTGTGCGTCCGCGCTGATCCGGTCGGGCGGACACGTCGCCTGCACGGGGTGTGAGGAGCGGTACGGGCTCCCGACGGGCGCGACGGTGCTCGACCGGAGCTGTGAGGAGTGTGGGCTCCCCCTGCTTCGCGTCGAGCGAGGGGAGGCCTTCACCGTCTGTCTGGACGTCTCCTGTGACTCGCTGGCGGACGCCGTCGTCGACCGGTTCGACCGCGTCTGGTCGTGTCCCGACTGCGGCTCGGACCTCCGCGTTCAGCAGGCGACCGGCCGGGTCTTTCTCGGCTGTGACGCGTATCCGGCGTGTGAGACGACGTTCTCGATCCCCGACGGGGTCGTCGTCGACGACTGCCCGTGCGGGCTGCCGATCCTCGAGAGCGCCACGGGGCGGCGCTGTCTCGACGGCGCCTGCGAGGCGTGGGAGGCGTGGAGTGGCAACGGCAACGGCGGAGAGGACGGCGAGGACGCCGAACCGCCCGGAGCCTGAGTCGTCATCCACGGACCGCAACCCGTTTAGGACCGCCGCCCGGCCGGTCAGGTATGCAACCGGACGGCGAACTCCGCGACGACGGGATACACGTGGGCGGCGATGCCCGCCAGCGGTTCTACGACTCGCGGGGCTACGGGCGCCCGCGTGACGGCAACGCGATCTCGCTCACGCCGCTGGAGGCGGCACACCTCCTGTTCCGGGGGGATCTCGGGGCGGTGACCGTCGACGGCGAGGACCTCGGGTTCGAGGCCTTCTTCGTCCACGCGGCCGCCGTGCAGGACCGGTTCGCGGTCCGGTTCCTCGTGTACGCGGACCTCCGGGACCGGGGGTTCTACCTCTCGCCGACGCGCGAGGGCTGGCCGGGACACGACCGGCAGGCGGGGACGGACGCGGACTTCATCGTGTACGAACGCGGCGAGAGCCCGCCGAGCGGGGGCATCGCCCACCGGCTGCGTGTGGTCGGCGAGCGCGAGTCGATCCTGGCGGCCGGGCTCGCGGGGACGACGCTCGCCGTCGTCGACGAGGAGAGCGACATCACGTACTTCGAGACGGCCGCGATCGATCCGGCCGGAGGAACGGACTACGACGCACCCCAGGGGATCACGGGCGTTCTGCTCGCGGACCGGGTCGTCGTCTGGGACGCGCCGACGGACCTCTACGACCGGGGGTTCTACGGACGCCCGCTATCCGGACGCGCTGCGACGCTCGACGGCGCGCTCCAGCTGTCGCTGCTCGAGGCCGCGTATCTGGCCGGAACCGGGTCGTTGCGGTTGACCGAGACCCTCGCGCTCTCGGAGCCGGTGGGTGAGGGGGGAACTCACGGCGGCGTCATCGGCGATGATGACGGAAGCGCTGCCGCGGCGATCCGCGGACGCGGGCGCGCCGTCGAAGGGGAAAAATTCGACCGACGGCGTCGCGTCTACAGGGACCTACGCGACCGTGACATCGTCCCGAAGACGGGGTTCAAGTTCGGCGCCGACTTCCGGACGTACCTCGACGTCGAGACGGTCGAGGACCTGCCACACTCCGAACATCTGGTTCGCGTCATCGAGCCGGACCACGCGTTCGTCCCGCGGGAGCTGTCGCTTGACGTGCGGCTCGCCGGCGGCGTCCGCAAGCGAATGGTTTTTGCGCTGACCGACGCGAGTTCCATCGACTACCTCTCGGTAGATCGACTCACTCCATGACCGACGACGATCACACGCCACGCGAGGTCGCCACCGCCGCCGACGCGCGCGACGACGCCGATGCGAGCGCCGCGGGCCGCGGGACCGTGACCGACGGAGGAACCGACACCGCAGCCGGGGCCGACGACGTGGAGCTCGACCCGTGGGGATCGGCGACGGTCGACGACTACCGGACGCTCTTCGAGGAGTTCGGGATCGAGGAGTTCGACGACGTCCTCCCCGACGTTCCCCACCCCCACTACCTGATGCGTCGCGGCGTCGTCTTCGGCCACCGCGAGTACGACGCGGTCGCCGAGGCGATGGCGAACGACGACCCGTTCGCGGCGCTGTCGGGGTTCATGCCCACCGGCGATCCCCACATCGGCCACAAGCTGGTCTTCGACGAGCTGATCTGGCACCAACGGCAGGGCGGGGACGCCTTCGGGCTGATCGCCGACCTGGAGGCTCACTCCGCGCGCGGGCTCTCCTGGGACGAGATCGACGAACACGCCCGGAGCTACGTCCTCTCGCTGATCGCGCTCGGGTTCGACCCCGAGGAGGGAACCGTCTATCGGCAGTCCGACAACCGGGAGGTGCAGGACCTCGCGTTCGAGCTCGGGTCGAAGGCGAACTTCTCGGAGCTGCAGGCGCTGTACGGCTTCGACGGCGAGACGAACGTCTCGCACATGCAGTCGACGATCACCCAGATGGCCGACATCCTCTACCCGCAGCTGGTCGGCGGCCCGAAGCCGACCGTCGTGCCGGTCGGACCCGACCAGGACCCGCACCTGCGGCTCTCCCGGGACCTCTCCGAACGGATGCGGTTCTTCAAGGTCACCGAGGCGTTCGCGAGCTTCGAGCTGACCGACGACGAACGGCACCTCGTCCGGGCGGCCTACGACGCGCTCGCGGCCGCCGGTGACGGGGCAGCCGACGCCGACGGAGGGACAGAGATGGGGACGGCGAGGGAGGACCCGGTTCGCTGTGCGGACGCCGCCGACTGGCTCGAGACGTACGACCCGACGCCGGATCTGACGGACGCGACGGGGCCGGCGATCGAGAAGCTCCGCGCGGCCGGGAAGGAACCGCTCCGTCCGCGCGTCCGGTTCCTCGACCGGAACGCGACCGACGAGGCCTTCGAGGACCTGATCGGCCGGATCGAGGGGGACAAGCGGGTCTTCGAGGAGCACATCGACGCCTTCGACCTGACGCACGAGGCCGCCGAAACGCTCGCGCGCGAGGTCGAGCTCGACCACGACGGCTTCGGGTTCCGCCAGCCGTCCTCGATCTATCACCGGTTTATGTCCGGGCTCACCGGCGGCAAGATGTCCTCGTCGATCCCGGCGAGTCACATCTCGCTGCTGGACGATCCCGAGGACGGATACGACAAGGTGAAGGCAGCGACCACCGGCGGGCGATCGACCGCCGAGGAGCAGCGCGAGCTGGGCGGCAAACCCGACGAGTGTCCGGTCTACGAGCTGTACGCCTACCTGCTTGCGAACGACGACGACGATCTGGCGCGGACGGTCTACGAGGAGTGTGAAGACGGGGACCGGCTCTGTGGCGGCTGTAAGGAACAGGCCGCGGAGCTGATGCGTGAGTTCCTCGCCGATCATCAAGAGAAACGCGAGGAGGCGGCCGAGCTGCTCGAGGGAATGGACATCGACTTCGAGTCCGACCGGCGCGGCACCGGCGGCGAACACTGACGGTCGCTCGGCGATCGCTCGGCGATCGGCGGTCCCCCGAGGTCCTCACGGCTCCACGGTCCGCGAGACCCCCGTGGTCACCCTACCACTATCATTCGACCACTATCACCCGATCTCGGTCCGGAGATGGCTCCCGAGTAGCCCGCCGATCGCGCTCAGCGCAACCCAGTAGACGAGGATCGCCAGGATCGCCAGGATGACGAGCACCGCGATCGAGAAGCCGATGACCGCGTCGGGGACGAGCGGGAGGAACGCAAGCACGACGAGGAGGATGAGTATCGACGGGACCGACGCGAACAGTCCGGAGAGGCCGCCGACGATCGTGCCGTCTTCGGGATCCGGGCCCTGGAGGTAGCCGGCGAGGATCCCGCCGGCGATCGGCGACAGCGGGACCCACGTGAGGACGGTGGTCGCGATCGCGCCGATCGCGGCGTTAAGCAGGGTGTTGCCGTCGGTGTCCATACCGTAGATGAGGTCGGCATCGGGTATAAATGCGGGCACGGGCCACCTCCGGGACACCGTGGGAGATCTCGACTGATCGGCCGATCGCGTCGTTCCGCGTCTTTTAACTCCGAGACGCGCCAACCGCGGGTATGAGCGAACCACGCGTCCCGGGGACGGCGGACGCGATCGAACTCCCGTGCGGGGAGACGATCGGGCACGGCGACCTCGATCTCGGGATGCGCGAGTACGACTGTGCCTGCGGGAAGACGCACGCGGTGGTGATGGACGTCCATCCCCCGGAGCGGTTCCTGCCGGAGTTCCTCGTCGAGGTGTTACGCGAGGCGGTCGAGACGACCAGCGAGGAGATGCCCGAGTTCGGCACGCCACATCTGCTCGGCGTCGTTCTGGAGGAGTTCCCCGACCGGGTGGTCGCCGAGGACGCCTCCGAGAACGCGGACGTCGGGTACGCGCTCGTCTGGGTGACCGATTTCGACTCCCGGCGGCTCCACGAGGTGATCGTCGAGCTCGTCATCGAGTTGATGGAACACGCCGTGAGCCACGCCGAGGACGACGGCGCGCTGCGGGAGTTCGAGGAGCAGATGACCGAGTTCGACGTCGCCGAGTTCGTCGATCGATACCGGGCCGAACGCGACCTCGAGGCCGAGGATCCGTACGCTTAGGCCGGACGGCCGAGGCGGACCTCGAGACCGAGGATCCGGCCGCAATGCGGCCGTATAGCGGTCGGGTATATAAGCGATCGGACGGTGTCTGACGAACGTCAGACTCCTGTCTCACTGAACGCTATGTGTGTGGCTCCCGTACGTAAGACGTATGCACACCCGGAAGTTCGAACCGCTGCGCGGTGTGCTCGCCGAGGCCGATGAGCCGTTGACGGCGCGGGAGATCCTCTCGCTGCTCGAGGAGCGCGAGGAGTTCGACAACCCGCACCGTGTCGCAACCGTGTTGGGACGGTGGGCCGAACGTGGCGAAGTCGAAGTGATCGCGGACAGTCCCTATCGGTACCGGCTTAACACGTAGCCGGCGTCGACGCCGAGACGAGGGAGCCGGACGATGCTGGAACCGGCCTCGATCGTGGTACGTGACGCCATCACTTGCGAATTTCGAAAAACTCCTTCGAGAATCGCATTCTTTCGCCGGCCTTATTACGATGTACGCACTCCAAACGCATAATGAGCGACTCAGCAGTGGCCTCCGAGGCGACGGAGACGTCCGAGGACCGCACCATCCTGCTCATCGGCAGCGGCCCGATCCAGATCGGGCAGGCGGCCGAGTTCGACTACTCCGGCGCGCAGGCGTGTCGCGCCCTGCAGGAGGAGGGTGCTCGGGTCGTCCTCGTCAACTCGAACCCGGCGACGATCATGACCGACCCGGAGATGGCCGACCGCGTGTACATCGAGCCGATCACGCCCGAGGCGATCGCCGAGGTCATCCGCGAGGAGAACCCGGACGGCGTCATCGCCGGGCTCGGGGGACAGACCGGCCTCAACGTCACGGCCGAGCTGGCCGAGCAGGGCATCCTCGAGGAACACGACGTCGAGATCATGGGGACGCCGCTGGACACAATCTACGCGACCGAGGACCGCGACCTCTTCCGCCAACGGATGGAGAACATCGGTCAGCCGGTGCCCGCGTCGACGACCATCTCGCTGGGCGAGGACGAGTCGGTCACCGACTTCGACGAGGAGGCGTTCCGCGGGCGCGTCCAGGACGCCGTCGACGACGTGGGGGGCCTGCCGGTCATCTCGCGGACGACCTACACCCTCGGCGGCTCCGGCTCCGGCGTCGTCGAGGAGTTCGAGGAACTCGTCGATCGCGTCCGCAAGGGACTGCGCCTTTCGCGCAACAGCGAGGTCCTCATCACCGAGTCCATCGCCGGCTGGGTCGAGCTCGAGTACGAGGTGATGCGCGACGCCGACGACTCCTGTATCATCATCTGCAACATGGAGAACATCGACCCGATGGGGATCCACACCGGCGAATCGACGGTCGTGACCCCCTCCCAGGTCATCCCCGACGACGGCCACCAAGAGATGCGCGACGCCGCGCTCGGCGTCATCCGCGAGCTGGGCATCCAGGGCGGCTGTAACATCCAGTTCGCCTGGCGCGACGACGGCACGCCGGGCGGCGAATACCGCGTCGTCGAGGTGAATCCCCGCGTCTCCCGCTCCTCGGCGCTCGCCTCGAAGGCGACCGGCTACCCGATCGCCCGCGTGACCGCGAAGGTGGCGCTCGGCAAACGGCTCCACGAGATCGACAACGAGATCACCGGCGAGACGACGGCCGCCTTCGAGCCGGCCATTGATTACGTCGTGACGAAGGTGCCGCGCTGGCCCATCGACAAGTTCGACGACGTCGACTTCGAACTCGGCACGGCGATGAAATCGACCGGCGAGGCGATGTCGATCGGCCGGACCTTCGAGGAGAGCATGCTAAAGGCGCTGCGCTCCTCGGAGTACGACCCGGCCGTCGACTGGGTCGACGTCGACGACGAGACGCTCGAGGACGACTACCTCGAGACGCCGACGCCGGACCGTCCGTACGCGATCTTCGAGGCGTTCGCGCGCGGTTACACCGTCGAGGAGATGTGCGATCTCACCGGGATCAAGGAGTGGTACGTCGAGCGGTTCAAACGCATCGCCGACGCCCACGAGGGCGCGAAACACGGCGAGTTCACGGAGGCAGCGATCACCGGCTTTACCGACGCCGAGATCGCCGACGCAGCGTCCCTGGAGGCACCCGCGGACGTCGAGCCGCAGACGACCTCGACCGACGGCGGCACGGTCGAGACGGTCTCCGTCGAGGAGGTCACCTCGTCGACGCCGAGCCGCACGTTCAAGCAGGTCGACACCTGTGCCGGGGAGTTCGAGGCGACCACGCCCTACTACTACTCCGCGCGCCTGCCCGAGTACCTCGCCGGCGCCGACGCCGACGCCGGCAGCGGCGAGAGCGACTACGGCGAGCTCCAGCGGATCGACCCCGACGTCGAGAGCGTCGTCGTCATCGGCGGCGGCCCGATCCGCATCGGGCAGGGCGTCGAGTTCGACTACTGTGCGGTCCACGCGGTGCGCGCGCTCCGCGAGATGGGGATCGACGCGCACGTGATCAACAACAATCCCGAGACCGTCTCGACGGACTACGACACCTCCGACGGGCTCTTCTTCGAGCCGATCACCGCCGAGGAGGTCGCCGACGTCGTCGAGGCGACCGACGCCGACGGCGTGATGGTCCAGTTCGGCGGTCAGACCTCGGTGAACGTCGGCGAGCCGCTCGAGGCGGAACTCGATCGCCGCGAACTCGACTGTGAGATCGTCGGGACCTCCGTCGAGGCGATGGACCTCGCGGAGGACCGCGACCGTTTCAACGCCCTGATGGACGACCTCGGGATCGCCCAGCCGGCCGGCGGCACGGCGACGAGTCGCGAGGAGGCGCTCGAGCTCGCCCACGGGATCGGCTACCCGGTCCTCGTGCGTCCATCCTACGTGCTGGGCGGTCGCGCGATGCGCGTCGTCGAGGACGACGCGGAGCTCGAGGAGTACATCGAGGAGGCGGTTCGCGTCTCGCCGGACAAGCCGATCCTCATCGACCAGTTCCTCGACGACGCGGTCGAACTGGACGTCGACGCCGTCGCGGACGGGGAGGACGTCCTCATCGGCGGCGTGATGGAGCACGTCGAAAGCGCCGGCGTCCACTCCGGCGACTCCGCGTGTATGATCCCTCCGCGTTCGCTCGACGACGACACGCTCACCCGCGTCCGCGAGGTCACCGAGGAGATCGCGACCGCGCTCGATACGGTCGGCCTCCTGAACGTCCAGCTCGCGGTGACCGGGGTCCACGACCCCGGCGCCGACCCGACCGTCTACGTGCTCGAGGCGAACCCACGCTCCTCGCGGACGGTCCCGTTCGTCTCGAAGGCGACCGGGGTCCCGATCGCGAAGATCGCCGCGACGGTGATGGCCGGCGAGTCGCTCGCGGACCTGGACGTCGACGAGCAGATCCCCGAACACCTGAGCGTGAAGGAGGTCGTCCTTCCGTTCGACCGCCTGCCGGGATCGGACCCACGTCTGGGCCCCGAGATGAAGTCCACCGGCGAGGTGATGGGCACCGCGACGTCGTTCGGCAAGGCCTACGACAAGGCCCAGGACGCGACCGGCAAGCCGATCCCCGAGGAGGGGACCGCCGTCGTCGACCTCTCGGCCGACCAGTTCCCCGACCCGGGAACCGAGGCCGGCGAGGCGCTCGTCGACGGCTTTGCCGAGCACTTCGAGCTGTCGACGGCCACCGACCTGATCGAGGCCGCCCGCTCGGGTGAGCTGGACCTGATCGTCTCCCGCCAGCGCGACCTGCTCGAGGTCGCCGTCGAGGAGGAGATCACCTACTTCTCCACGCCGGCGAGCGCGAAGGCGGCCCTCGAGGCGCTCGATCACGCCGGCGACGATCTGGACGTGATGGCGGTCTCGGACCGTCCGAAGCGCGTCGCCGACTGGGGCGCGGCCGAGTAGTCCGCGTCCGTCCTCCGACCGATCGCGTCCGCACACACGGTCGGGAGCGCCGAAGTCGTTACCCGGTTTGCCACCCATAGCGATCGGTATGCCGACCGACCAGCCGACGACGGATGGCCCGGTGTCGCCCCCGGGCGAGGAGACCCCAGGCGACGAGATTCCGGCGGCGGTTCCCGGCGAATCACGGATCCGCGAGACGAACGGTGTTCGACTGCACGCCGTGGAGGCCGGGCCCGTGGACGGGGAGCTCCTCGTGCTCCTCCACGGATTCCCGGAGTTCTGGTACGGCTGGCACGCCACGATCGAACCGCTCGCGGCGGCGGGATACCGCGTGGTGGTTCCCGATCAGCGCGGCTACAACCTGAGCGAGAAACCCGACGGGATCACACCGTATCGGATCGACGAGCTGGCCCGCGATGTGGTGGGACTGATCGACGCATACGACCGCGAAACGGCGGTTCTGGCGGGCCACGACTGGGGTGCGGCGGTCGGCTGGTGGCTCGCACTCCACCATCCCGACAGGCTTCGACGATTCCTCGCGATCAACCTCCCGCATCCGACGGTCTTTCGGCGAACGCTCCAGTCGTCGTGGCGGCAGCGCCTCCGGAGTTGGTACATACTGGCGTTTCAGTTCCCGTGGATCCCCGAACGGGTCGCCCGAGTGAGGAACTGGGCGCCGATCGTCGACGGGATGCGCCGGTCAAGCCGGCCGGGCGCGTTCGACGCCGAGGATTTCGACCGGTACCGCCGCGCGTGGGGTCGACCCGGAGCGTTCACCGGGATGGTGAACTGGTACCGGGCGGTCGGTCGAGATCGGCCGACGCCGACGCGCACGACCGTCGACGTCCCGACGCGCATCGTCTGGGGAGCCGGGGACCGGTTCCTCCAGCGGTCGATGGCCGTCGAGAGCCTTGCGTACTGTTCGAACGGGACGTTACAGACGGTCCACGACGCGACCCACTGGATCCTCCACGAGCGACCGAACCGGGTGGTTCAGGCGATCCGCGAGCACGTCGAGTGAGGGGTCGTCCCGACGGCTGGTGCGAGTGATTGACGGCGAATGAGGGGTGATAGTGAGAGTAATTGATGGCGAATGGGGGTGATAGTGAGAGTGGTTGACGGCGAGTGGGAGCGACCAGCGGTCAGACGAACCCGGCCTCCGGATCCGACCGGTCCGTGTAGACGCGGTAACACGGTCCCGCCAGAAGGAGGATCGCGACGCCGGCCAGCCCGAGCAACAGGACCGGGTCGAACGTCACCCCGCCGCCGGCGAGCAGCCGATCGGCCGAGACGCCGACCGCCACGCCGGCGACCACCCACGGCGTCTCGCCGATCGCGGTCCCGAGGAGGAAGGGGCGGACGTCGACTCGGGTGAACCCGGCCACGACCGAGACCGCATCGGACGGGACCGGCAACAGCCAGCTTGCGGCGATCGTTCGCGTCGCACCGGCGGCCGCGACGAGGCGCACGCCGGCACGCGAGAACCGGTTTCCGGACGGGTCCCAGCCGGCACGGGCGAGCGCGTACGGCGGGAGCGCCGTGACGGTCACCAACGCGATCCCGGCAGGAACCCCCGCCCAGCCGTAGCCGTAGCCCGCGGCGACCGCGATCAGCGTCGTCGGAAGCGCCAGCGCCGGGCGGACGATCGCAAGCCCACACAGCGCGATCGCGAACAGCGCCGGATCGTCGGCGACGCGTTCGACGGGCGTCACGAGCGTTCGCGGGCCGGCCAGCCACACGATGGCGGCGAGACCGGCTGAGACGGCCAGTCCAGCGGCGAGACGACGCTTCACGCGACCGGCTATCCGGTCGACTAATAAACGCCTTGTGGAGCCCCGACGGGGCGATCGGCGAGGCCAGCCGCGGATCGTCTCCCAGGGTCGTCCTGTCAGTTTTTAAGCACCGCCGTCGAACGGGGGTGTGTGGACCGCGATCGCCCACCCGAGGCCGACGCAACGCGCGACCGGAAGCGCGAACTCGGGATCGAACTCCTCGCCAGCCTCGAGGTGGAGTCGATCCCGCTCGCGGAGGCGATCGACCGGATCGAGACGGTGACCACGAGCCCCTCGCTGACCCGGGAGATCCTCGATGCCGCCCGAAAACGCGGCGTCATCGACCGGGAGGACGGCCGGATCCGGACGCGACGCGGGGGGACGTCCGTCTCCCCGGAGGAGGGCGTCACGATCCGCGAGGGGGACTTCGAGTGCCGTCGCTGTGGGACGTCGATCTCGACGGGACACTTCATCGAGTTCGAAACCGGCGAACTCGGTCCGTTCGGATCCTCGTGTGTCCGGATGGTGCTCGGTCTGGAGGAGTAGCTCGGTCTGGAGCGGGTGGATCCCGGCCGCGGGATCGGTCAGCGACCGCGGCGAAGTTCCTCGATCAGCTGCTCGATGAGCGTGGCCTGCTCGTCGATCCGCTCCGCCTGCGTCTCGACGGCCGCCCGCAGCTCCGCGACCTCCCGGGCGAGGGCGTCGTCGGTCACGCCGGCCGGCTCGAACCCCGAATCGCCGAAGTCGGCGTCCGCCCCGGACGCCTCACTGGATGACCCGGCGGCTTCAGCAGCCGATCGGGACCCAGCGGACTCGCCGGGCGTGGCAGTACCGTCGAGGGTCTCGCTCCGAGGAGACCGCTCCGACGTGACGTCAGCCGTCCCGTTCTGTGAGGCGCCGGTCCGCCGTGCGGTTTCAGTCCGCGGCGGCCCGGTCTGTGCGGCGTCCGCGTCGGATCGGTCCGACGACGTTCCGTCGACGGCGGTCGGCGAGGCGGACGGGTCCGGCGCAAGCGGGTCACCGGCTTCCACCGATCGGGCGTCCTCGGGACCGGCTCCGTTATGCTCCGTCGTCCCCGTCGTCCCCGTCGTCTCCGTCGTCCCTGTCGGTGCATCGGCCCCGGAATCGACCCCGGGATCGGCATCGGCGTCGGCGTCCGCCGCTGGGGAGGCCGAAAGCGGGTCGACGCCGACGCCGAAGTCCGGCGAGCCGTCCCCGCCGGCGTCATCGGATGCCTCCGCGGCGTCCGCCTCGTCCTGCTCGCGGACGGCTCGCAATTCCGCCGGACTCTCGACGTCGTGGTAGGCACAGACGGCGTCGGACAGGGTCTCACGGACCTCACGGGCCGATTCATTCGGGGCCTTGAATCGTTCTCGCCGGTCCCGCATAGCGAGGACGACCGAGGTCGCAACGGTCCCCTCCTCGAAATCGAGGTCGATCACGCCGTCGTAGTGGAACTCCTCGAACTCCTCGTCCCAAACGACCGAGCCGATGTGCTTGACGAGCCGGTCGCTCGTGATGATGAGCGTCAGTTCCGAAAAGCGGAACGTGCTGATGACCGACTCGCCCGGGTCCGTGACGCCCGCCGCCGAGAGCACGCCCGCGAGGATCGGGTGGAGGGCGTCGTCGGTTCGTTTCGCGGGGACCGTGATCGTCTCCTCGCCGTCGAGCCCGCGGTCGAGGGTGATCTTCGTCTTGCGGCGGCCCTCGGAGACGTCGACCCGCTCGGCGCCGTGTGGGTAGGCGTCGACGGTCTCGTCCGAGAGCAGCCCGTCCGACCGATAGACGAGCGTTCGTGTCGGCGTCACCGCGAGGACGTCCTCGCCGCCGAGATCGACGCGGGCGACGACGTCCTCCTCGCCGACTGCCGATGCGAGCAGGTCGGGAAGACTCATTGGAAAATCCATTCGCCGCGCCAACTATAAATCCGCGGGTCGATCGCGGACGGTGGGGACCGATCGCGGACGGCGAGGGTCGATCGCCGCCATCGTGGGGCGCTTGCACCCGATCGACGATCCGAACCGACGACTGCCCCGACGATCCCCGTCCGGATCACCACCTCGACGATCCCCCGGGTGACCACACCATCCGAACCGCTCCCGGCGACCCCACCCTGTCCCGCGGTCGCAAACCGCCCGCGGATGGGAAGGTTAAAGGTCGTCATCCCGGTACGTGCAACTGCGGCCGGGTGGCTTAGCTGGACATAGCGCCGCACTCATAGGGTTCAGAGATTCGGTGCGGCAGTCGCCTTGGAAGCGTCCGCGACCCCACCGGGGCCCCGCCGAGCCTCGGACCTGGGCAATGCGGAGATCGCGGGTTCGGAGCCCGCCCCGGCCATCTACCATATTGTTCATATGGCCAGTCATAACTGTCGGACGTGGCTTGGCTAATTCATATCCCGATAGTGTTAGATCGGCGCCTACTCCCGTTTCTATGTCTGGAGGTGTCGCCGTATGATCCGGCTCGGCGACCAGCCGGATCCGGCGTCTTGCCAGCACTGCGGGACCCACGTCACCACAAACTTCCGACGTACCTTCGGCGACGAGGACGCTGTCGCCCACCGCTGTCTCGCCTGCGACTCTCGCCCACGTATTCAGGCCGGCGTCGAGCACCCCGGAGACGCGAAGTCCGCAGTCGCCCATCAGCCGGATCGCGATCTCGTGTTCGAACGAATCCGCCGATCGACATCCGATCTTTCGCGTTTCTACAGAAACGTGAAACCGCCCGCGAGTCGGGTCGCGCGCAGTATGCGTCCGTGGAGTCACTCGGCGGCCGTCACCGGTTCCGATCGATCCATCGACACCACGCGTGGAAGTCCTCGGCACCGCACTGCTGGGCGATGTTTCGTAGCGTATCGCCGCTGATCTCGTGGCCGATCGGGACCGTGACGTTCCGCGTCTCCTCCGTCACCGGGTGAACGTATCGCAGTTTGAGGTGGCTTCCAGTTCGGTCTACCGGCGTGTAGTTCATATCAGTCAGAACGGAGACGATCTCCTGACTAGTAAATCGCTGTCGGACCACGATTATGCCGTCTCGTCGGCGTCGTCGAACCACGGCGCATCAGGGACCCCGACCTCGTCGGACACCTCGTCGGGATCGAGGCCGAGCTCCTCGAGGTCCTCGTCGGTGACGGGGTCACCAGCTTCGCCAGTGTGGAGCGCGACCGCCTCATCGAGCATCTCCAGCGCCTCCGAACGCGTGTCCCCGCAGGAGGCGACGTTCAACTCCTCGTCGATCGCCGACCAGCCGCCCTCGTCCTCCTCGATCAGGCGGATCTCACGACCCGTGCTCATACACGGAGGTAGTCGACACTCCGGAATAAGCGTTCTGTCGACCAGGACCATCCGACGGCTATCGGCCCGCGGACCCATCGAGCGCGCCGGTCAGTTCTTCTCCCTCCGGTACACGCAGTGGGGCGCGAAATACGATGCTCCGGCCGGGTTCGGGACCTCGAAGGTCTAGAGTCGGGCAGTCTCCTACGCGAACAAGGTCGATCGACTCGACGAGTTCGCCGCCGCCCGGCTCCCGCCTGGGGATGGCAATGAGGACGTCGCCGTGGCCGGATCTGCCACGAACCAACCAGCACACGAGGTTCTCGGTGTCGATGTGTACGCCCCGGCCATATTCTCATCCGTTTTCATCCGGACCGGCCCGCCGCCGAGCCGACGGTATTTATCCGTCGACACCGTCGATCGTGTGTATGAGCCTCGACGGATACGCCGACGCGATCACCGACCTCGATCCCGACCACGGGGAGGTCGAAACCGCCGAAGTCGTCGTGACCGACGACGTGCTGGTGAAGGCGTTCGTCCTCGCACCCGGGGGAGAGGTCTCGCCACACGAACACGGCGACGCCACGAACGTCTTCCACGTCCTGGAGGGATCACCGACCGTCGTTCGTGAGGACGAGACCGAACGGATCGACGCACCCGGCGTCGTACACAACGAACGAGGAGACGTTCACGGTGCCCGCAACGATTCGGACGAGCGGGCCGTCCTGACCGCCAGCCTCTGTCCGCTTCCGTGAGGGACCGCCGATGAGCGCCGAGATCGACGTCGACGAACTCGAACCGTTGATCGAGAGCGAGGGTGATTCGCCCGCGGGCTCGCTCGTGATCGTGGACATCCGGTCGACACGGGCCTTCGATCGCGGCCACATCCCCGGCAGTCGGAACGTCCCGGCCCCCGAGTTGCGGAGCCGCCTCGAGGAGGTGGCCGATGCGGACCGGATCGTGACGGTCTGTCCCCACGGGATATCCAGCCAGCAGGCGGCCGATCTGATCGCGTCGTCCACGATCACCGCCGACGTGACCGTTGAGAGCCTCCGCGGTGGACTGGCGGCTTGGGACGGCCCGATGGAGACGGCCGCGACCGACACCGGATCGGCGGACGAGGGGCTCCACCAGGGATCGGCGGACGAAGGACCTCGCCGGGAACCGACGGATGAGGGACCTCGGCGGACGAGTCCGAACGGGTCTGACCCCGAGGCACCGTTTTGAGGCCGACCTGCGGACCGTCCGGGGACGACCCGCTGACGGCCTGCAGACGGCCCGCTGACGATCGTCCCCCGTCCGACTCTACGATCGTCGCGTTCGCGCCGCGACGAGAATGGACGCGAGCAGCAGCGCGACGATCGCGTATATAACTCGGGGGTACATCATCGACGAGCGGACGCCCGCCGACCGGATCACGCCACCGTCTGACAAACCCTTAAGTAGCAGGACCGACCACTAGCCGGTGATGGGCAACAAGAACAAGACCATCTCGTTCCGCGTCAACGAGGACGCCTTCGAGACCCTCCGCGAGATCGCCGAGCAGCGCGACATCTCGCTGTCCGCCGTGTTCCGCGATTACGTGGACACGCTGGTTGCCCACGACGGCAAGGTCCGCGTCGTCCCCGAACACGAACTCGAGAGCGCGGGCGAAAGCGATGATTCCTTCCCGCCGAAGGTGGAGGTGCCGAAGAGCTTCATCCGCGAGCACGAGCGGTTGGAGCTCGAGGCCGACCACCTCCGCGAGCAGCTCGAGGAGCACAAACGCTACGTCACCTACCTCCGCGAGCAGCTCGAGGACGAGGACGAGGAGGTCATCCAGCTCGAGGAGCTCGACGGCGACGCCGACGAGCCATCCTTCCGGCTCGGGTGACCCCTCCGAGGACCGCGGCCGGATCGTCAGGCGGCTCGATCGGCGAACTCGGCCGCGGACGTGCGTGTTCCCTTCGTGATCAGGACGTCGCCGGCCTGCAACACCGTGTCGATGTCCGGGCCGACGAGCCAGCCCTCTCCCGGCCGTCGAACCGCCAGGACGCTCGTCGAGACGGACGTCTCGGGAACGCCCTCGTGGATCGCGGTCCCGTCGAGGTCGCTGTCGGGATCCACCGTCGTTCGAGTGATGATCTCGTCGGACTCCTTGACCGCCAGCTCCACGACCGGATGGACGTCGAGGTCGCGGAGGACGCCCTCGGTGATCTCCACGGCGGCGTCGGAGATGACCTCCGTCGCGACGCCGAGGTGGATGAGCCCCCGGAGCGCGACCGGGTCGTCGGCCTCCCGGGCCGCCCGGAGCGTCCACGCCTCGAATCGGGACTGTAGCGCGTCGACCTCGACCTCGAGGTTGCTCACCTCCTCGGCCAGCTCCTCGGCGTCGAACAGCACCGATCCGTAGGCGAGATCGACCGCGAGCTCCGAGAGATTCTTCATCAACACGATCGAATCGACCGCCCGCTCGAGGTCCGAGACGTCCGGCTCGATGGGCTCGTCGGCCACGTAGGCCTCCTCGGTCGCAGTCTCGTGGACGTCCGGGATCGACGCCTCCGGCCCGCGGAAGATGGCCACGTCGTCGGGACACAGCGTGGTCGTGGGGCCGGGATTCAGGATCCACTCATCCGCACGGCGGATCGCGATGATCCGGACGCCGGTCTCCGACTCGAGGTCGATGTCCTGTAGCGTCCGGCCGGCGTACGGCGATCCCTCCGCGATCGTCCCGCGAACGAGCAGTTCGACCGCCTCGGAGAGGGCGCCACGCATCGCGTCGGGGAGGCCGATCTCCTCTAAAACGACCTTCGCGATGTCACCGGCGGCATCGCTGATCTTGTCCGCGCCCGCGATCACGCCGAGAACCGGCGCGAGCTGCTCGGCCTCGTTCGGATTCCGGGCGGCAAGCATCAGGCTCATTCGGGCCCGCATCTGGAGAACGTCCATCTTGTGCTCCAGTTCGAGCACCTCGCGGGCGATGTCGGTGCTCTGGTGGAGGACGGCCGAGTACGAGAGGTCGATGAGCAGCTCCGCGGTGTCCTTCATCTCGACGAGCAGGTCCTTGACGCTCGCCGGCTCGTATTCGACCGTTTCGGGGGTCCGATCCCCCTCGAATCGTCCCATACGCGACACTCACCGGCGCGTGGCAAAAGCCTTGTCACGTCGCCGACGGACGGTTCGCGACGACGCTGACGGGACCCTCATCCGTCGCCGTCGCATCGGTCGTCATCGCATCGGTCGTCGTCCCTCATCGATCGTCGTCGATCGCCGTCCGCCCGCGGTCGGTGAGAACGTATCCGTCGACTGCATCGACCGCGTCAGCCTCGGCGTCGACGGCGTCGACGAGATCGAGCAGCGCGAGCCAGCCGAGCAGATCGGCGGTTCGGTCGTGCCAGATCGTCTCCCACGTGTCCGGGTTCTTGTGGTGTTCGTAGGTCGGGACGTCGTCGCGAACGCGGTCGAACACGGCGTCGGGGGATACACCACGCTCGCCGGCGTCGGTGGCGTGCTGATTGACCGCCGCGACCGCCGCGAGCGTTTCGGGAGCGAGCAGCACCCGGTCGAGAAACGACGTGCGGAGGTGCTCGACGGTCGGCTCGCGGTCGGTGCGGGAAAACCCGACGTCGGTTTCCTGCGCCAGCTCGAGGGCCCGCAGGAACGTGAGCCAGGTGCGTGCCACGTCGCGGCTCGGGAAGTCGAGCCGGCGTTGGAGCCGGGCACAGCAGTCCGACTCGTCGCCGGGAACCAGCGGAACCGCCCGTTGGGCCTCGCGAACGCGGTCGAGGTCGCCGGGCGGGGTGGGGAGCATCTTGAAACGCATCGGTGGGTCTCGTGGTGAGGTTACTCGAAGCCGTATCCGGCGGCGTCAGTCATTCCGAACGACTCGGCGAGCAGCTCCTCGTCGGTCTCCCCGTAGCTGTAGGTCGGGCCATCGACGACGTCGACGGTGACGCTGGCGGGCGCGAACACCGTCTCGGGGACGTCGTGGAAGTCCCAGTCGGCGTCCTCGAACACCTCGATGAAGGGGGTCCCGTAGTCGTCGCGAACGGTGGAGACGATCTCGTCGAACCGGTCGTCATCGCGGGCGACCTGGAGGTAGACCTCGCCGCCGTACGCGAGCGCGTCGTTGGTCCGGCCCATCGCGACGTCCTCGTCGTAGCTCACCGGGGCCACCGGCGCGGAGCCGGTCGCCGTGAGGACGTCCGTCGGGTCATAGCCGATCTCGAGCAGCCGGAACATCGCGAGCTCCGGCGCGCGGGCAGCCATCGTGACCGATCCGACGATCGAGCCGGTCGCAAAGGTCGGCAGGAAGACGCCGGACGTGTCGACGCCCGCCAGATCTGCGACGTGCTCGGCGATCGCGTCATCCGGCAGCGACGCCGATTCGACCGCCAACGTCGCGAACTCCGACTCGTCGTAGTAGCCGACGCGTTCGAACTCGGTCTCGCGACCCACCAGCGCGCGAGCCGGTCCCGATCCGAGCCCCTCGAAGTCATCAAAGGAGAGCTCCCAGCCGGCCTTCTGAGAGCACAACAGCGCGATCGCGGGATGGTCGGTCGAGACCTCGACGTACGGTCGGGGCGTGCCCGCCAGTTGCCCCGTCCGTGTCGTCAGGTTCGCCAGTCCGGCGGTCTGGATCTCCGCGAGCAGGATCCCCGCCTCGATGCCGCCGTCCGCCGCCACCCCGAAGTCGATGACGGTGGCCTCGGAGTCCAGCTCGTGGGGGACGACCTTGAGCTCGCCGGCGAAGTCGAGCGCCTCGTCGACGAGTTCGATCGCGGTCCGATTGATGCTGTCCATACGAACGCTGGGCGCTCCTCGCCTAAGGGACTTATCAAGCGGCAAAGCATCGTGCGCCGTTCCCCTCGGTCGCCGCGCACGTATCGACGGCGTCGGCGGTCCATCGCTGGAGGTTTATCCCGGATACCGACACATCCCGGGCCACGATGTTCGACGCACTCGCCCGACGGTCCGACGACGCGATCTCACGACGGTCGATCCTCGGCGGAACCGCCGGGATCCTCGGCGCGGCAGCGACCGGCGGCATCCTCCTCACCACGAGCCCGACCGTCGCAAGCGCCGCGATCGACGGCGATCCGGCGGCGCTGGAGGCGGGCGACACGCCGACGGTCCTCAGCAACGACGGCGGGATCGAGGCCGTCTATCTCACGCCCGAGGTCACCGTCGAGTGGGCGAACTTCGGGAGCGGGGTCCAAACGATCGACCTGACGGTCGCGGTCGGGAGCGACGACGGCGTGGACACGCTCGTCGAGGAGACGCTGGCGGCGGCCACGGAGACGCCCGGCCCGATCGCCGAGACGAAACCGGCGGACGGAACGACCGGCTTCGGGGACGTTGCCGGCGTCCTTTCACTCACCCTGGAGCGACTCGACGCGACGGCGATCGGCGACGCCGTCACGAGGGATTCGCTGAGCGACCCGACGCTGCAGGCCGGGGAGACGGCCGCAACCGTGCTGGACGTGGTCCTGCGGGCGGATCTGACCGGCTATGAGGGCGAGTCCGAGACCGTGCTGCGAACGACGAGCTTCGAGGTTGCGGTTCGCAACCCCGAGGGGAATGCCGACGCCGGCGGAATCGCGAACACGGAGGCCGTCTGAGCCGAGTCAATCGTGACGGGACCGTGTGGCCTCGCGGCCGAGATGCTCCTCGACGGCCGCGACCTTTGCAGCGGCTGGGGCGTCGACGGTGCGCTTGTCGTCGATCTTCAGAACCGTCGAGACGCGGTCGGCATCGACGGCGGTGTGGGCCGCCTCGACCGCCTCAAGCAGCGTCCCGACGTCGTCGGCCTCGATCACCGTCCCCATCGGGTTGGTCTCGTAGCTCACCGGGAAGTCGTCGAGGGCCGCGACGGCGGCGGCGACCTCCTCGGACATACTCCCCTCGATCACGGGCGCGACGCTCAACAGGGCAACGACGGTCATACGCGATCGATCGGTCCCGCATCGGCTTAAAAGCGGGCGGCGAGATGGCGACGCTGTGACGTCGCGGCATCACGGCGACGGGAGAGGCGGTGAGGGGCGATGAGGGATCGACGGGTCAGTCCGCGAAGACGTCGGTGAGGAAGGACAGCTGATGACCGATCGCGGGCTCGAAGTCGGTGCTGTAGACCGACCAGTGGTCGGCCGGCAGCCGGACGTAGGTCCCACGGGGAAGCCGGTCGGCCGCCCGCTCGACTGCGTCGACCGGTGCAAGCACGTCGTCGGCCCCCGCGAGCATGAGCGCGGGGACGCGGACGTCCGCAAGTCGGTCCGTGACGTCGGCTCGAGCGATCGACAGCAGCGAGCCTGCAGGAGTCTCGTTGCGCCAGTCGGAATCCCGGTCGACGAGGTCGAGATAGGCGCGTTTGGCGCCCGGCGCGGCGACCACCGCCCGATCCTCGGGGTCCCCCGCGATCGGAACCACCCGGCCGCCGGCGACCCCACCCGGAAGCGCCTCCCCGATCCGACCGCGGATCCCGGCGCCGACCGCCCGGGCGAACGGACCGAGTCCGCGCCGCCGAAGGTATGCGCCGCCGTCGAGGATTGGGGTGATCGCCATCACGGCGTCGACGGCACGTCGCTCCTCGGCGACCCACAGGGCGTGTGCGGCCGCGAACCCGGCGCCGTAGGCGACCACCGAGGATCCGAGGTCGGGAACCTCCTGAACCCGGTCGACGGCGGCCGCGTACGCGCGGCGGTGGCCCGCGGGATCGATCCGCTGGTCGTCGCCGTCGGAGTCGCCAAAGCCCGGATAGTCGAACCGGAACGCGGCATAGCCCGCGGCCGCGAACCGCTCCGCGACCGCCGGCAGCCCGAAGGTGGCCTCGGCACCGATCTCCGGTCCCATCACGACGACCGGCGGGTCTTCGGCCGGCGCGCTTGCGTCCGATGACGGGAGATACAGGCGGCCGCGACAGCTGCCGCCGGCACAGTCCGCGGTCAGCGTTCGGGTCGCGAACCGCTCGCGATCCGGACGGTCGAGGTCGCGCTGGGCCCGGTTTCGGGGGATCCGACGAGTCATCGATCAACCCCCTGATCGGGCTCCGGATCGGGTCCAGTGCCGGCCCCCTGATCGGCTTCCGTATCGGGTCCATCACCGGCGTCGGCGTCAACGTCGTGGACGACCGTCTCGAGCACCCGCGTGGAGAATTCGGTCTCCGTGAGTTCCTCGGCGACGAGGTCGTCGATCCACGCCGGGTCGACCGACCACCAGCCGAGCACGTCGCCGGGCGCGCGTATCACCGTCGCTTCGACCGGTTGTGGGTTCCACCGGCCCTGTTCGGCGAGATCGATGAGGGCGTTACACGCCCGCCCGATCTCGCGTTTCGTGACCGTCTCACCGGGGAAGGCGGTCAGGTACGTCACGTCGACGGTCCCCGCCGTGAGGGAGAGCGACTCGACGCTGACCCCGAAGCTTCGAAGTTCGTCCGCGAGCGCGTCCGCATCCATACCGGTCGGTAGCGGTCGGCGTGGTAAATCGGTACCGGCAGCAAGACGGCGATCGGACCGTCCGAGTGAACGAGGATGTGAAACTGAACGGAATCGAACGAATCGAATCGGTCCGGCGACTCGCCGGGGACTCACGGGATGGAGCGCGCGAAAAGCCGCGGACGGGGGGGATCGTCGGGGGGACGACGAACCAAGTCGCTTGTCAGAGGCACACGATTTGGGTTTCCCGCGCGGCACCTGGTTGTAGTGAACCGAGAATAATAACCTTTCCGTCGTGTGTGTTGATCACAACCACTTGACCCGCGGGATTGATGCGGCTACGGACGCTGGGGTCGAGGCGTGACGCTTCGTCGCTCCCACGACTGCGTTCGCTGCGGGACGTCGATCGACCCGGGCGAGGAGTTCGGCGCCGTGGACGTCCTGGATCCGGTCGGCGAGCTGCAGGTGTTGCTGTGTGTCGATTGCGCGGCGGATCTGCGGGCGTTCCTGAGTGGCGGGATGGATGACACACCGGACGACCCGCCCGATTCGGGCGGGTCGACGGAACCGATCGACTGAGGAACCGATCGACTGAGGAACCGAGCGGTCGAGAGGTCGGCCGACCGAGGAATCGGCGAGCGCCGTCGACACCCCTTTCGGCGACAGGCCCGAACTCCGAGACGAGATGGATCCGATCGAGGCGTTCCGAGCCGATGACGCCGCCGTGGCGGTCGTCGGCGCAGGCGGCAAGAAGACGACGATGTACACGCTCGCGAATCTGCTCGACCGCGCGGTCGTCACCGCCACGGTCCGGATCCCGATCTTCGATCCGAACGTGGCGACCGTCTCGGTCACGGCCGACCCGGTCGAGCAGCTCGAACGGGAGACGGCGAGGTCGGAAGCAGCGAACCCGAACGCGAGGTTCCCGATCGGGCTGGTTCCAGCCCAGGAGCGAACGGACCGATATCTCGGCTACGATCGAGAGACGGTGAGTCGGATCATCGAGGCCCACGATGGACCGGCCCTGATCAAGGCTGACGGTGCTCGTATGCGGGAGTTCAAAGCACCCGGCGAGTCGGAGCCGCAGATCCCCGACGCCGCCGACGTGGTGGTACCGGTCGCAAGCGTCGCGGTCGTCGGCGACCCGCTCACCGACGATCTGGTGCACCGCCCCGAGCGCGTCGTCGACATCGCTCGCGGCGCCGGGCTCGACGTCGCGGTCGGCGACACGGTTACGCCCGAACTCGTCGGCACGGTCCTGGCCAGTCCCGACGGCGGACTCGCCGGCGTCCCCGACGGAGCGTGCGTGATCCCCCTGATCAACAAGGTCGACGATGCCGACGCAGCCGCGAGTGCCCGTGAGGTGGCCGGCGTCGTTCGGAAACGGGTTGGTGAGCAACGACGGGAAGGCGAGCAGCAGGACGGCGGCCCGCGACGGGAGACGCGGAACGGATCGTCCATTCCGTCGGTGCCACACGTCGTGCTCGGGCGGCTGATCGACGGGGACGTCGTCGATCTGGTGCCGGTTGGCGACGATCCGACGGTCGAGTGACCCCGTGAGTTGAAACCTTTTTGAGCGTGTCGCCCCGAGACCCGCCGTGTACGACGCGGTCGTCTTCGACAACGACGGGGTGCTCGTGGGACGGACCCCGTTCGACACGCTCCGGGAAGCCGCCTGGAACGCCTTCGAGAGCGTCGGCGTCGAGGACCCGGACCTCGCACACGTCGACGACCTCGCGATCGGCGTCACGCCGGCGACGCTGACGGACGTCTGTGAGCGATACGACGTGGATCCGGCCGAGTTCTGGCGCGCCCGCGACCGGACCGCAAGCGACGCGCAGATCGACGACGCGCGAGCGGGACGCAAGACGCCCTACGAGGACGTCGACGTCATCGACGATCTCGACGCCTCGCTCGGGATCGTCTCCTCGAACCAGCAGGCGACCGTCGAGTTCCTGCTCGACCACTTCGAGCTGTCCGAGCGCTTCGAGGCCGTCTACGGCCGCGAGCCGTCGATCGTCAGCCTCTCGCGGAAGAAGCCCTCCCCGTACTACCTCGAGCGAGTCCTCGAGGACCTGGATGCGGAGACGGCGCTGTTCGTCGGCGACAACGAATCCGACCTCGAAGCCGCCGACAACGCGGGGATCGACTCCGCGTTCATCCGCCGCCCGCACCGCCGTGAGTTCGAATTGAGCCGAACACCCACCTACGATATCGACGACCTCCACGACCTCGTGAGCATCTGCGGCCGCCGGTGACTGGCCCCCGCGGTCGGCGCCGGTTGGACATCAGGTGTATCGAACCGGTGACTGCGTCGTCGCCGACGAGGCTTTCCGCGTTGCGACCCTCGGGTGAGACATGGCTGCGGACTCATCCATCACTGCGAACGACCGGCCGGTCGATCTGGACACCGGCGACGATCTCGACGCCTTTCTGGCGACACACGACGTCGCACTCGTGGAGTTCTACACCAAGGGGTGTACCCTCTGTCAGTCGGTCGAACCGGTCCTCGGAACGGTCGCCACGGCGACGGACGTCGCGGTCGCGACCGTCAACCCGCGGACCGACCTCTCGCTCGTGGAGGCGTACGACGTTCGGAGCGTGCCGACGCTCGTGCTGTTCGTCGACGGAGCGCCGGTCGACCGGCTCGCGGAGGGGTTCGTCGGCGTCGAGCGCGTACTCGAGCTGATACGGACGCACGCACCCGATCGTGTGCCCGAGGACGACTAACCTTCGGAGACGAGTGGTCGCTGGCGCGTCGAACCGGTTCGGCGTCGGCGACTACGCCGACGTCGGCGACATCTGGATGTTGAGGCTCTTTTGAATGAGCTGGGTGAACGCCATCGAGCAGAGGAAGTACCAGACGATCCAGATCTGGATCGGGCCGAGGATCGGCTCGGTCCAGTCGACGGCCTGGCCGGCGATCGGGATCACGAGTTCGCCGAGCTGGTAGTTCGCCTCCGAGCCGCGGTAGCCGACGACCCAGAACATCCAGAGGAACGCCGGGATGGTGAGGAACATAATCCACACCATCGGGCGGAACTGCTCTTTGAACATCCCGAGCTGGTCGCCCATCGCCTCCATCTGCTCGTCCTGGATCGCGTCGAGCGCCTCCTGGTCGTCCCGTTTCTTCGCCTCCTTGCGGCGCTCCTGGATGTCCTTCATCCGATCTTGGTACTGACCCATCTTCTCCATATCCATCAGGCCGGCGCGCAGGAGCGTCGAGTAGAGGCCGGTGGCGAGGGCGACGACCATAATGACGACGTGGAAGGGGACGATGTTCATCAGCGGGCCGAACACGACGTCGACGGCACCCGCGATAACCTGCCGGACCGGGGCCCATGCGTAGCCGGCGAAGAGGCCGACGGTCGCAAGCCCCGCGGCCTTGTCCCACTTCGACCAGGACGTTCCCTCGGGGGCGTCGGCGTCGCCGGTCGACGTGGCGCCCCCCGACGCGTCCGCGGACTCGAGACCGTCCTCGATCCCCGCACGATCGGCGAGCGCGAACCCGGATTCGCCGTCCTCGAGGATCCCCTTCTCGATCAGCCGGCCCCACTGGCCGCTCGAGATCTCCTCGCGGACGTCGACCCACTTGACCTCCCCGTCGGACGCGTGATCGAGGACGACCTCGATCGCCTCGCGCATCCCGTCGTCCTCGGCGACGAGGCTTCTGACCTTCCGTTCGACCGTGCTCATTGTCACGCGGTAGGAAACGGACCGTTAAGAACCTTTTAGCTTGGCGCCAGGAGCACCCACCGCGCGGCGGGGAACCGCGACCGCGCGGTCCCGAACTCGGCCGTTACTCCTCGTCGAGGACGTCGGAGATGCGGTCGAAGACCTCTTCAGGGGCGGCTTCGCCGTCTATCTCGACGAGATCACCAGTCTCTCGGAAGTGTTCGATGACGGGTTCGGTGTTCTCGCGGAAGACGGAGAGACGCTCGCGAGCGGTCTCCTCGGTGTCGTCCTCCCGCTGGACGAGTTCGCCGCCGCAGTCGTCACAGACGCCCGACTCCTCGGGCGGGGCGAACTCGACGTGGTAGTTCGCACCGCAGTCGTCACACACTCGCCGACCGGTCAGCCTGTCGACGAGGACCTCCTCGTCGACGTCGAGGAAGATCACGGCGTCGAGGTCGGTGATCTCCGAGAGGTATTCGGCCTGATCGAGGTTGCGCGGATACCCGTCGAGGACGTAGCCGTCGGCGTCCGCAAGCGCCGCCTCGACGATCTCGTTCACGACGGGATCCGGGACGAGTTCCCCGGCCTCCATGAACTCCCGCGGCGTGCCGTATTCGGTTTCCAGATCCTTCCGGGCGCGCAGCGCGTCGCCGGTCGTGACGTGTTCGAGGTCGTACTCGTCGGCGAGTTTCTTGCTTTGGGTTCCCTTGCCCGCACCGGGCGCACCGAGCAGCAGCACGTGGTGGCTCATACCCGAGGCGTCGGCATCCGCACGTAAAGAGTTGAAGATATCGCGCTCGGAAGCGACCGAAACGCTTTCCGATCGCCGCGCCGGTGGCGAGGTATGGTGCTTCTCCCCGAGGGATTCGGGCTCCCACCGCTCCCGCATCTCGTCGGACTGCTCGTCGCCGTCGCGTTCGTCGCGGCCGGGATCGCACGGCGTCGGCCGACGGTGACCGACCGACACGTGGTCGCGTTCGCGCCCTGGATGGCCGTCGGATCGTGTCTCCACGTGCTGTATGTGGTTGGTGGACTGCCGGCAGCCGTCCGCCCGCTGGCCGGCACGCCGGCGGTCTACCTCTCGGTCGCTGCGATCGCGGGGGCGACGTGGTTGCTGATCGACGTGGCAGCCGCCGGCCTGGACCGATCCACGGACGCCACGCCGGAGACGAAGCGAGTTCCCGCCGCGATCGCGGCGGTCGGCGTGATCGCGCTGCTTCCGGTGGTCGCGACGGCGCTCGCGGTCGGAGCGGACGCCGGGTCCCTCACGCCACGGTGGCCGGCGATCGCGCTGGTCGTCTCGATCGGCGTCGGCGCCCTCGCGTGGGTCGGACTCGTCCGACTGGTTCCCCGCGCGTCGGTGACGGGGGGCGTCGGCGCGTTGGCGGTCCTCGGGCACGCGCTTGACGCCGTCTCGACCGCCGTCGGCGTCGACGTCCTCGGGTTCAGCGAACGAACTCCGCTCTCGCGGCTGATCATGGACGGTGCCGCCGCGCTCCCGACCGCGGAGGCACTGGGCGTCGGCTGGCTGTTCGTGCTCGTGAAGCTGACGCTCGTCTGCGGGATCGTCGTTCTGTTCGTCGACTACGTCGAGGAGGACCCGACCGAGGGATACCTCCTGTTGGGATTCATCGCGGCGGTCGGACTCGGTCCGGGCGCACACAACCTGCTGCTGTTCACCGTCGCCGGCGGCGCCTGACCGTTCACCGTCGCCGGCGGCCTCCGACCGGTCACCGTTCCGGCGACGATCGCGGGATCACTCGGATGCATCCGCGAAGGGCGATCCAACCGGGGTGTCGGCGTCGCGAACGTCCGCGAGCCCGAGCCGGTCGAGCGTCTCCCGCGTCGGAACCCCGTCGCGTCCCCAGCCGCGAACACGGTAATAGCCGTCCAGGAGATCCGCGAACTCGTCGGGGTCGATCCGGCTGCCGGCCGCGGGACCGTCGGTGATCGGTTCGGTGAGAACGTCGGGAACCGCGTCGTCGGTTCGATCGACCCCCTCCCGGACGTTGAACAGCCGGACGAGCGTCCAGATCCGTTCGCCGGCGGCGGCGAGGTCGTCGGCCGTGGTCGGATACGCCAGACCGGTGGCGTCGGCCAGCACGCGGAAGAACGCGGCACCCACGTCGTCGTGAAGCGTTTCACCGGCGAAGTCGTCGGCGACGAGGCTCCACAGCAGCGACCGCCGGGTTTGCGCCTCGATCACCGCCTCGATCCGGTCGGCGTCGCTCCAGGCACCGAACACCTCGCGCTCGATCGGGCGGGCCCGCCGGTGGCAGCCGCCGCGGTCGCTCGTGGCGTACGCGAGCGCCATCCCGACCGCCGCTCGGGGGTCATAGGACGGCAACTCCATCGCCTTCACCGTCGGTATCCCATCGACGTCGAACCGATCGGCAGCCGCATCGACCCCGCGCCGGAGCGTCTCGATCACGGCCGGATCGAGGTCATCGATGGTCGATGCAGATCGCCCAGCGAGACGGCGGATCACCGCCCGGGCGGCGTCCGGATCGCCGAACTCGACCGACGCATCGATGGCGCCGGCGTCGCTCGCACGAGCGAGCCACGCGACCGCGTTGCCGGCGGAGATGACGTCGACCCCGAGTCGGTCACAGCAGCCGCCGAGGGCTGCCACCGCGTCGAAGTCGTCGACCCCGAGCCCGGCGCCGAGCGTCATCTGTGTGGCCCCGCGGGGAACCGTCTCGCCGTCGTCGGTTTCGACGCGGAACCCGCCAGGAACCGGGTCGTCGGGGTTCTCACGGCCGACCGAGGCCTCGCGGGCCGCGTCGATCCCGACCTCGTCAGTCCCCTCGAAGGTCCCCTTTCGCCATCCCTCGGTGGCGAGCGCCCCGACCTCGTCCGCGAAGTCGATCGACTCGAGGGTCTCCCCGGCCGCCTGCCAACGTCCCGTGTCGTCGTCCGCGTACGCCTCGGCCAGGGAGTCACGAAGCCGGGCGAGGTCCTCGTTCGGCGGCGCCGCGCGGTCGCCGCGGGCGAGAACGGCCTTGAGACCCTTCGCGCCCATCACCGCGCCGGCGCCGCCGCGACCCGCGTGGTGCTCGCCAGCATCGGAGGCGATCGTCGCGTATCGGACCGCGTTCTCGCCGGCGGGGCCGATACACGCGACCGCCGCGTCGGAATGGGCCGACGCGGTCTCGACCGTGTCCGCGCCCCAGTTCGGCGAGGGGACGATCCGGCCCTCGCCGTCCCCGAGTTCGATCCGAACCGGCTCGTCGCTGGCGCCGGTCACGAGCAGCGCCAGACAGTCGTCCAGGGACCCGGCGAGCCGTTCGGCGAACGTGCCGCCCGCGTACGAGTCGAGGAAGACGCCGGTCAGCGGCGACTTCGTCACGGCGGCGTATCGCGACTCTCCGGGAAGCGACCCGGACAGCGGACCGACGCAGAACGCCAGCAGGTTATCGGGGCCGAGGGGGTCAACGTCGGGAGCGAGTTCCGCGTAGAGGTACCGCGCGCCGAGCCCCTTCCCGCCGAGATAACGCCGTCGCCAGCGCTCGGGGACGCGCTCGCGCTCGACGGTCCCCGCCGAGAGGTCCGCCCGCAATACGTGGGTCCGCCCCGTCATTGGGGGAATCTTGCACGCCCCGACGTATATGCCACCCGGTCGATCACGGGACGCCATCCGGTCGATCCGGAAGACGGCACCCGACGATCACTGAGCTCACGGCGCCGACGAACGATCGATGAACGCGATCCCGAACGCGACCGCCGAGGACGACAGCGTATTCCCGCCGGCCCACGCAGCGATCGGTATGGCGGACGCAAACGACGCCGACGTGTCGGACGCGAACGACGCCGACGTGTCGGACGCGAACGACGTCGGCATCTCGAACGGGAACGACGCCGGCGGTATCACGGGCGTGATCCTCGCCGGCGGCCGGTCGACGCGCTTCGGCGACCGGGACAAGGCGATCGCGCCGTTGGCGGGTACGCCGATGATCCGGCGGGTCGCGAACCGCCTCGCGGGAACCGACGATCCGGTCGATCCGGGCGGCGGGCGTGCGAGCGGCGGCGAACCGGTCGTCGACGACCTCGTGATCAACTGCCGGGACGACCAGCGATCGGGGATCACGGCCGCGATGGAGGGCTTCCCGCTGCCGGTGACCTACGCCGAGGACGAGGAGCCGGACCGCGGCCCGATGGCCGGCATCCGCGACGGCTGCCGGGCCGCCACCGGCGAGTACGTCGCCGTCGTTGCCTGCGATATGCCCTTCGTCGATCCGACCCTGATCGCCCACCTGCTGGCGCGGTGTCGCGGCCACGAGGCCGCGGTCCCGCGGCTCGATGATCAGTGGTTTCAGACGACACAGGCCGTCTACCGTGCGGCGCCGATGGCCGACGCCTGTGACCGCGCGCTCGCGGCCGGCGAACGGAAGATCATCGAGCCGCTGTTCGAGCTCGCGTACGTCGTCGTCGACGACGCCGAGATCGAACGGGTCACGGCCGAGCAAACCTTCCGGAACGTCAACACGCGCGAGGATCACGCCGACGCCGAGGTGCGGATCGAAGGGATCGAAGGGATCTGACGGACGTGGCGACGTGTGGTTGAGCGGTGAGTTGGACCTGACCGGGACGTGCGCTTATATATCTCTCACCCGTACCCGGAGGCGTGTCGACTCAGAACCTCACCCTCCGGATCGACCCGCACGTCCACTCCGAGGACTCCTATGACGGCCACGAGCCGGTCGAGTTGATCCTCGAACACGCGGCGGACATCGGACTCAACGCGGTCGTGATCACCGACCACGACGTGATGGGTGAGTCGCTGCGGGCCGCCGAGATGGCCCCCGAATACGGGCTCGTGGGAATCCCTGGCGTCGAGGTCTCGACGGCCCACGGCCACCTGCTGGCGATCGGCGTCGACTCGATGCCGCCCCACCGGGAGTCGTACGCGAAGACCGTGGCGTGGATCCACGACCACGGCGGCGTCGCGATCGTTCCCCACCCGTTCCAGCGCTCCCGCCACGGCGTCCGCCGAAAGTACATCCCGATCGGCGGCGCGGACGCGTCGGCGGATGCGAATGGGCCGGACGCAGAGGGGGCAAATCTGGGGACGGATACAGGAGAGACGGAGCCGGCTGCCGTCGCTCGCGCCGCCGGCGTCGACGCCATCGAGGTGTTCAACGCCTGGCTGTTCACCGGCTACCGAAACCGGAAGGCACGCCGGTTCGCGGCCGAAAACGACCTCGCCGCGGTGGCGGCCAGCGACGCCCACACCCTCGAGTACGTCGGGCGGGCGTTCACCGAGGTGACGATCCCGGACGCGGACTCGGTCGCCGCGGTGACGGCGACGGACGTGCTGGATGCGCTCCGAGCCGGGTCGACCTCGGTCGCCGGTCGGCGTGCGCCGGTCCCGATGGCGGCCCGCCACTACGCGATCGCCGCCGCGCGAAAGTCCGGCTACTACGCGAAGACCGGCGCGATCCGGAGCGCCGCCGCGGCGCGGTGGGGCGCGGTGACCGCCGCCTCGACCGCGCGCGTCGGCGCCGTACAGGGGGCCCACCGGATCGCGCGGGTGGCCGCCTGGCTGCGGTAAGTGCGGTGATGCAGCCGATCGGGCGGACGAGCGCGAACGGCACGGGAAAACGCAATTAAAAACGGGAGCGGCGCCGCCGCGATGGAACGTCGAACCGTAACGCGAGGCGGGATCAGTCCGCGGTGATCTCGGTCGTCGAATCCGCCATCGCGATCACGTCGTCGAAGAAGTCGAGCGAGTCGTGCGGACCGGGGTTCGCCTCGGGGTGGTACTGGCGCGTGAGGATGCCGAGATCGTCGTCCTCCAGTCCCTCGGCGGTGTCGTCGTTGACGTTGATCTGGGTGACCTCGAGCGGGCCAGGGTCGGCGACCGTGTAGCCGTGGTTCTGGGTGGTCATCACGACGCGGTCGGTGCGGAGGTCCTTGACGGGCTGGTTGACGCCGCGGTGGCCGAAGGTCATCTTCTCGGTGTCGCCACCGAGCGCGCTCGCGACGATCTGCTGGCCCAGACAGATCCCCGCAAGCGGCAGCTCGCCCGCGAAGGCGTCGACGACCGCCTTGGCGGCCACGAAGTTCTCCGGATCGCCCGGCCCGTTTGAGACGAACAGCACGTCCGGGTCGACGGCGGAGACGTCCTCGGGAGTGGCGTCGTACGGGAGGACGTGGACGTCCGCCCCGCGAGCGTTCAGCGACTCGATGATCGAGCCCTTGGCGCCGCAGTCGAGCAGCGCGATCCGGACGTCCGACTCACCCGCCGGGTCTCCCTCGTGGAGTTCGGGCTCGGCAACGGAGACGCCGGCACCGATGTCGACGTGGTCACTCATCGGTTCACACGCCTCCATCTCCGCGATGGCGTCCTCGGGCGTGACGTCCTCACCGGCGGCGATCCCGCAGGCCATCGCGCCCTCCTCGCGAACGGTGGTGACGAGGTCGCGCGTGTCGAGGTGGTCGATCGCCGGGATGTCCTCGCCGTCGAGCCACTCGGCGACGTCGTCGGTGAACTCGCGGGCGATCGCCGCGCGGGGCTGGACGGTTTCGGACTCGAATCGCTCGGATCGGACGCCGTAGTTTCCGATCAGGGGGTACGAGAACGTGAGAACCTGCTCGGCGTAGGAGGGATCGGTCAGCGATTCCTCGTAGCCGGTGTAGGCGGTCGTAAAGACCAATTCACCACGTGTGCGCCCGGGCGAACGCGTGCGGGCCTCGAGCACGCGACCGTCCGCAAGCGCGATGTAGGCGTCCGACATTACGAGAAACGTACGGAGCTACGCTAATAAGTGCGTCGTTCGAAGGTGAATTACGAAATTCGTAATCACTAACTGCCTGCCCGGCCACGGGGCGGTATGGACGAGCTCGACCGGCAGATCCTCTCCGTCCTTCGACGGGACTCCAGAACGCCGTACACGGAGATCGCCGACCAGGTCGGCACGTCGGAGGGGACCGTGCGCAACCGCGTCGAGCGGATGAACGAGGAGGGGATCATCGAACGGTTCACGGTGACGACCCGGACCGGCAACGTGAAGGCGATGATCGAGATCTCCGTGGAGGTGAACGTCGACACGGGCGCGGTCGGCGACCGGATGACCGATTGGGAGGCGGTCGACTTCGTCTGGCAGGTCTCCGGTGAGGAGGACATCGTTCTCGTCGTCGACGCCGTCGACACGGGCGCGGTCAACGACCTGATCACTGAGGCCCGCGAGATGGACGACGTCAAATCGACGAAGACGCGGCTCATCCTCGATGAACGGCTCGGGTGATGCCACATCGATCGAATTCTTATTAGGGCGGCTCGCCGTCCCCTTCCGTATGAACCGAGACGACGCGATCGATCGCGGCCCGATCGCCGATGGCGGCGCCGAGACGGCCGACGCGAACGCGGCATCCGAGGACGCTGCGCACCACGAGAACGCGAACCAGGACGTCATCGCCGTCGACCCGGACGACACGGCGCAGGGAACGGTCAACCGGCTTGACGCCCACACCGGCGAGGGGATCCGCCACCGAGCGTTCACCTGCCTCGTCTTCGACGGCGACGGAAAGATCCTGCTGGCACAGCGAGCGCCAAGCAAACGGCTGTGGAACACCCACTGGGACGGCACCGTCGCCTCCCACCCGGTCGAGGGCCAGTCCCAGACGGAAGCCACCGAACAGCGCCTCGAGGAGGAGCTGGGCATCAGTCCCGACCAGTACAACGACCTCCGCGTGACCGACAAGTTCGAGTACAAACGGTACTACGAGAACGCCGGCCTGGAGTGGGAGGTCTGTGCGGTCCTGAAGGTCACCCTCGACGACGTCAGTCTGGATCCCGACGAGGCGGAGATCGGCGGGATGCTGTGGGTGGAGTACGACCATCTCCACGAGCATCCGGAGTTGTACCGCCAGCTTCGACTCTGTCCCTGGTTCGAGATCGCGATGCGCCGCGACTTCTCGGAGTGAGCGGTCCCTCGCGAGACGGCGCCGCCGACGGCGACCCCGATAGGGTCGCCAACGGCTACTCCAACAGCGACTTGCCGGTCATCGCCGCGGGTTGATCGAGGTCCATCAGCTCGAGAACCGTCGGCGCGACGTCACACAGCGATCCGTCCTCCCGAACCGTCCGGCCGCCGTCGTCGCCGGCCGGCGAGCGATAGATGAACGGGACGGGGTTGAACGTGTGTGCCGTGTGCGGTTCCTCCGGCGTCCCCATATCGTCGGCGTTGCCGTGGTCCGCGGTGACGATCGCATGGCCGCCGGCGTCGGCGATCGCCTCGAGCAGCCGGGAGAGCTGGGCGTCGACCGCCTCGACCGCCGTGACCGCGGCCTCGAAGTCGCCGGTGTGGCCGACCATGTCCGGGTTGGCGTAGTTGAGCACGAGCAGGTCGGGGTCGTCGGCCGCGATGGTCGAGATCGCCTCATCGGTGACGCCCGCGGCCGACATCTCCGGGCGCTCGTCGTAGGTCGCCACGTCGGGACTCTCGACGATCGTCCGGATCTCGCCGGGGAACTCGACCTCGCGGCCGCCGTTGAGGAAGTAGGTGACGTGAGCGTACTTCTCCGACTCCGCGATCCGGAGCTGCGTGCAGCCCGCCTCGGAGACGACCTCGCCGAGCGTGTCCGCCGGGATCTGCGGCGGGAACGCGACCGGGAACGCGAAGGTCTCGTCGTACTCGGTCATCGTGACGAGCCGTATCTCGGGCTGGTCGAGATCGACGTTCCACGTCGGCGACGTGCCGGTGAGCAGCCGGACGAGCTGCCTGGCGCGGTCCGCCCGGAAGTTGAAGAAGACGACCGCATCGCCGTCGGCGAGTGCCGGTTCGCCCGCGACCACGGTCGGCTCGATGAACTCGTCGGTCTCCCCGCGGTCGTGTGCACGCTCGACCGCCTCGACGCCCGAGTCGGCGGTGTGGGGCGCCTCCCGGTTCACGATGGCGTCGTAGGCCTTCCGCGTCCGGTCCCAGTTCTCGTCCCGATCCATCGCGTGATACCGACCGGTCACGGTCGCGACCGCGCCGGTCCCGGCGGCCGCCGTGTGCTCCGCGAGATCGGACAGAAACGTCTCGGCGATTTCGGGTGCGGTGTCACGCCCGTCGGTGAACGCGTGGGTGCTCGCGGGCACGCCGGCGGCCGCCGCCGCGTCGATCAGGGCGCGCAGGTGCGCGATGTCGGAGTGAACCCCGCCGTCGGAGACGAGCCCGAGGAAGTGGACGCGCCCGTCGTGCTCGCGCGCGTACGAGAACGCCGACCGGATCGCGTCGTTGTCGGCGAACTCGCCGGCCGTGATCGCATCGGAGATACGCGTGTACGCCTGCTTGACGACCCGGCCCGCGCCGATGTTGAGGTGGCCGACCTCCGAGTTGCCCATCTGCCCCTCCGGGAGACCGACCCGGCGACCGTGCACGGTCAACCGACCGGACGCACCGCGGTCCGAGAGGTCGTCGAACGCCGGGGTGTCGGCGGCCGCGACGGCGTTCAACCGGTCGTGATCGCCGAGTCCCCACCCATCCAACACGATGAGCGCTGTTCGCATACCCGACGAGTGGGCGGGGAGCGTCAACTACCCTTCGTTGTGCCGCCGAGGCGGCTTCGGTATGTCGTCGAGTCGGCTCCGGTGAACCGTTGCCGATCGTCATCTCCTCGTCATCTCCACCCGAAACGGCGCCCACGTGTGTCGGACGAGGGTCAGACGCCGGACCGGAAGGTCACGGAAATCGGCCGAGAGAGCGACGTTATCGCACGTTCGTTTACTTTCACTACGGTTACGGAACCTTTTACGGGATGCCGCCCCAAGGAGCGTACGCCTCCCACTGAAAACACGCCGGAGGCGACACAGCCATGACGGACCTACGAGACCACGCGGAAGCGATAGCGGAACAGTTCTCGGACCACCTTGAGCCGAGTCCCGACGTCGACGAGATCGAGGCCAAACTCGACAACCTCGTCACCGACTACCGGGTCCCCATCGAGGAGGCTCGACGCAGCGTCACCAACAGCTACCTCGAGGAGGCCGGCCTCGAGCGCGACGAGCTGGGCCGTGGCGGGAGCGAGCGCGTCGACGTCAACGAGATCGACGACGATGAACAGTGGGTCGACCTGCGGGTGACCGTCGTCGACCTGTGGGAACCCCGCAGCGACGCGGTCGCCCAGGTCGGCCTGCTCGGCGACGAGTCGGGGACGATCAAGTTCACCGCCTTCGAGACCTCGGATCTCCCCCTGCTCGAGGAGGACCAGGCGTACGAGCTCTCGAACGTCGTCAGCGACGAGTACGAGGGCCGCTACTCGGTCAAGCTCAACCGAACCACGTCGATCACCGGGATCGACGCGGACATCGAGGTGGGCGACAACGCCGAGACGGTCGAGGGTGCCCTCGTCGACGTCCAGTCGGGGTCGGGGCTCATCAAGCGATGCCCCGAGGAGGACTGTACCCGCGTGCTGCAGAACGGCCGGTGCAGCGAACACGGCAAGGTCGAGGGTGAGTTCGACCTCCGGATCAAGGCCGTCCTCGACGACGGGACCGACGTTCACGAGATCATCTTTGACCGCGAGGCCACCGAGGATCTGACCGGCGTCACCCTCGAGGAAGCCAAACAGGAGGCGATGGACGCGCTCGATACGACCGTCGTCGCCGACGGAATGGCCGCGGACGTCCTCGGCCGGTACTACCGGGTGACCGGGCCAACGCTGGGCCGCTACGTGCTCGTCAACGATCTCGAGGAGCCCGGACCGGTGGACGTCGAGCAGGCGCTGATCAACGCGAGGTCGATCTAACATGAGTCAGAGCGGATCCACACCGACGAGAGAGGTCGCCCGGCGCGTCTTCGCCACGGAGTTCAACGACGCCGGCTACACGTTCAAGGAGTCCGAGGACGAGCGCGCGCCCGTCTACTCGCTGTTGCCGACCGGCGAGTCCGCGAACCGCGTGTTCTTCGTCGGAACGCTGACCGAGAAGGACGACGTCGGCGAGGACAACGAGTACTGGCGCGGCCGGATCGTCGATCCGACCGGCACGTTCTTCGTCTACGCCGGCCAGTACCAGCCCGAGGCGGCGAACACGCTGCGGGAACTCGAACCGCCGGCGTACGTCGCGGTGGTCGGCAAGCCGCGAACCTACGAGACCGACGACGGCTCGATCAACGTCTCGGTCCGGCCGGAGTCGATCACCCGCGTGGACGCCACGGTCCGTGACCGCTGGGTCGCCGAGACCGCCGAACGAACCCTCGAGCGAATCGCCCGGTTCGACGACGAGGGCAACGAGTACGCCCGGATGGCCGAGGAGCACTACGACCTCGATCCGGAGACGTATAAGGCGGCCGCGCTGTCCGCCCTCGAGGATCTCGACGACGCGGGCGAGGAATCCGACGGGAGCGATCCCGAGTCGGAGACCTCGATCGAGGCGTAGTCGGGCCGGCGGTTCCCGAACGGGACCGGTTCCGTTCCCCGATCGACGAACGCGTCGCTCGCGGGGTAACTAACGCGAAAAACCGGCTCGACGGCGGGTGCTAGGTGACGGTCACGCGACGTTGAACCCCTTCTCGCTGAGGAACTCCTCGACGCGCCCGGAGTGGTTCCCCTGCAGCTCGATGGAGCCGTCCTCGACGGTGCCGCCGCAGGCGAACTTGGACTTGAGATCCGACGACAGCGAGTCGAGATCGACGTCCTTGGGGTCGAATCCTTCGATGACCGTTACCTCCTTTCCGTATCTTCGCTCGTCGATGCGGATGCTGATCTGCTGGGACTCCTTGGCAACGTCTTCACAGACGCAGAGTTCCTGGGGCAGCCCGCACGTCGAGCAGACTTCCGACATTACAAGCTGAACCTACTGGACGGCGGTATTAAATAGTGTCGGGAGTCAGGGGTCGGCCCGCGATCGAACCGACTCCCCGAGCGGCTCGCCGAACGACTCGGCGCCGGTCGCGGGGTCCCGCTCGTAGACGACCCGACCGCGAACCGTCGTCAGCTCCGGAAAGACGCCCGAGCGCCCCTCGAAGGGCGTCCACCCACACTTCGAGTGGAGCGCCGCCGCCTCGATCTCGCGGCCATCCGTGAGGTCGACGAGGACGAGGTCGGCGTCCCGTCCCTCCTCGATCGCCCCCTTCTGCGGGAGATCGAAGATCGCGGCCGGGGCGGTCGCCGTGACCTCCCGGACGCGCTCGAGCGTGAGCTCCTCACGCCGGACGGCGTCGAGGAGCAGCGGGAGCATCGTCTCGACGCCGGGCACGCCACTGGGTGCATCCGTGAGCGGCTGCCGTTTCTCGGCGACCGTGTGGGGCGCGTGGTCGGTCGCAACGACGTCGATTCGCCCGTCACGAAGCCGCTCGAACAGGGCGTCCCGGCGGTCCGGATCACGAAGCGGCGGGTTCATTCGTCCGAACGTCCCCAGCCGGTCGCAGTCATCCGTCGAGAGGAACAGGTGGTGTGGCGTGACCTCACAGGTCGCGTCCGTGCCGTCGGTCGCGTCGACCCCCTCCGGCGTCGAGGTGTGTGCGATGTGGAGCCGTCCGGTGGCGCGCTCGCCCGCGGTCACCGCTCGCCGAACGGCTTCCGCCTCGGCCTCCGGCGTCCGGAACGCCGACCAGCGATCACTTCGCGCCTCGCGCCCGGCTCCGCCGAGGTCTCCGTCGAGAGCGTCCCGATCGAACAGGGTGGCGTCCTCCGCGTGGACGGTCACGGGGACCTCGGCGTCGGCCGCCTGCTCGAGAGCGTCCTCGAACAGCGGGAGGTCGATCCCCATCTCGCCGGTCGAGTCGGCGAGGAAGATCTCCCCGAGGGCGAACAGCGGACGGTCAAACAGCGTGTCGGGGTCCCACTCGGGGACCACGCCGCCGTTGATCCCGTAGTCGACGAGGGAGGCGTCGGCGGCCAGCCGCGCCTTCGCGTCGAAGGCCGCGCCGTCGACGGTCGGCGGGTCGGTGTTCGGCTGGTCGACCACGGTCGTGACGCCCCCGGCGGCCGCCGATCGGGATCCCGTCCGCCAGGTCTCCTTGTGGGATCCGCCCGGCTCCCGAAAATGGACGTGGACGTCGATTGCGCCCGGAAGGAGGTGTTTCCCGTGTGCGTCGATCACGCGTTCGTCGGCCGCCGGATCGAGATCGGGGGCGACCGCGTCGATCGTTTCCTTGGTCACCCGAACGTCCCGAACCCGGCCGTCGGAGAGGGTCCCGCCGGTAATGAGCATACGCGAACGTCGACGGCGGACGGAAAAACGGTGCTGGTTCGGGGCGCACTGGCGGTCGGAAGCGGCGGGGAGCGGGGCCGCGCTGGCGGTCGGGTGGCGTTGGTCTCCGTCGGTGGCGGCGGTCAGGCCGTCGAGGTTCCGTCGTCCGTCGCGGCGTCCTCATCGAGCCCAGGTGCGGCGGTCGGGTCAACGTCTTCGGGTTCGCCGCGATCGCCGCGCATCGTCTCGCCGTCCTCGGTCTCGACGTAGACGTCGTCCGCGAAGCCGGCCTTGGCGTTCTCGTACTCGGGATCCTCGAGCTTCCCGGGGGTCGACGGGGCGTCGACGATCCCGTCGGCGGGATGGAACTCGCCGAGGGGATCGTCGATCGTGATCCCGTGGTCTGTGAAGAACTCCTCGTAGCGCCGGTAGTGCGGCTCGAGCTCGTCGCCGGGGATCTCCATCATCTCCGTCCAGCCGTGGTTGAAGAAGTCGAAGTTGGCCTGAACGTGGGTGATCTCGCGGGCTTCGGCCTCCGGATAGCCCGCCTGGAGGGCGGCGACGTAGGCGTCCATCGTCGCCTCGAAGAAGTCGTCGAGGTGTGCGCGCCGCTGTTCGCGGCGGTCGTCGTCCGCCTTGTTGAGGAAGATCGTCGTGTGTAGGTCGACGAGCTTGTCGCTCGCGACCTCCCCGAGCACCGGTGCGGTGAGCGCCTTCTTGGCGGCCCAGTGGCGGACGTTCTGGCTGATCTTCATACGGCTCCGTTGGGGTCGTACGACCTTGAATCTGTGGCGGTCCCGCCGGGGAACCCGTGGCGGTCCCGCCGGGTGGCCCGGGATCCACCACCGCAACCCTGAAAGGTCCTAAAGGACCCAACGATCGCACAATATGCGATGGATCCTCACGATTCCTCATTCAGATAGCAACCGACATTAACCCCGAAGCCGAAGCCGGGGTCATGACCGACTCGTACGTGATCGTCGGCGACGGGGTCGCTGGCTCGTCGGCCGCGGAGACGCTCCGGGAGGCGCGTCCGGACGCCGACATCACGGTCATCACCGACGAGGGTGAAGCCCTCTACAACCGGATCCTCATCAAGGAGTTCGCGAAGGGGAAACTGCCCGAAGCGCCGATCTCGATCCACGACGAGGAGTGGTACGCCGAGCGGGAGATCGACCTTCGGCTGAACACCCTCGTCGTCGACATCGATGTCGAGAACGACGCGGTCACGACCCACGAGGGGGAGACCCTCGAGTACGACGCGCTGCTGTTGGCGATCGGCGGCACCCCCCAACAGCTGCCCGTCGAGAACGCCGACGCCGACGGCATCCAGCATTTCTGGACGTTCCAGGACGCCCGACAGATCAAAGAAAGCGTCGAGGACGCCGACACCGGCGTCATCGTCGGTGCCGGCCTCCTGGGGATCGACTTCGCGGCGATCTGCGGCGCCCAGGACGTCGAGGCGAAATACCTGATGCGCGGAAACGCCTGGTGGCGGTACGCCCTCTCGGAGGAGGGTGCCGAGATCATGCACGAGGCGATGCGGGAACGCGGCGTCGAACCCGTCTTCGACTCGGGCGTCGACCACTTCGAGGTCGACGACGACGGCCACGTCGAGGCGGCCGTCGATCCGAACGGCGACCGGTATGCGTGTGACTTTGCCGGCATCGCGATCGGCTTGAACTTCAACACGGAGATCGTCGAGGAGACGCCGATCGAGACGGACGACGGCATCATCGTCGACGAATACATGCGCACGAACGTCGACAACGTCTTCGCGGCCGGCGACATCACCGAGTTCCACGACACCATCCTCGGCGAGCGTGCCCAGAACGGAGCGTGGGGATCGGCCAAGGAACAGGGAACGATCGCCGCGAAGAACATGGTCGAGTACGGTTCCGCGGAGTTCCGGTGGGTCTCCTCGTACTCGATCACCCACTTCGACTTCCCGTTCCTCTCCTTTGGCCACCCGACGCTCGGCGACGAGTCGATCGAGGCGACGACGGGCGAGGGCGAGTGGCGCAAGCTCGCGCTCAAGGACGGCAAGATCGTGGGCGGCGTCCTGATCGGGGACCTGGCGCCGCAGTCGGCGTACAAACAGCTGATGCGTGAGGAGCGATACGTCGGCGACCAGACGGAGGCGCTGCTTGCGGACGGCTTCTCCGTCGACGACCTGACACAAACGAGCAAGCAGTGAAGTACCTCGGGGTCAAGCCCCGAGGCTTCACCGTCTTGGGGTCGCACCGCACCCGCAGGCGAATTTAATTCCCCTCGACCTTCCTGAGATGGGTCGGTTCGGAATAA
>NZ_JARANU010000018.1:0-51020 GCF_029889855.1 Halopenitus sp. POP-27
CGCACCGCACCCGCAGGCGAATTTAATTCCCCTCGACCTTCCTGAGATGGGTCGGTTCGGAATAAACACCCGAACGCTCGGTGCGTCCGTGAGGGTCGGCGGCTCCACTCCGCCCGACAACTCCCGTCGCACCACGCCAAAGGCGCGGATTTTGAGAGGAGTCGCATTTCCAGTCAACACGACCGCTTCAGATTAAGGTCTTTAACCCGCGTCACGGCCGGTAAACCGCGTTTCGTGACGTGGCAAATTAAGCGTGTTGACGGGCTTCACCCTCGGGGTCAAGCCCCGAGGCACTCGCCCTGTTCAGCCTGTAGAGCGGCCGATTTTCGATCCGGCGAGCGACGTTCGATCCGGCAAGCGACGGGTGGACCGACAGCCACCGGTCGGGTCGGCGACCGACTACATCGACTCGGGGGCCTCGACGCCGAGGACCCCGAGCGCGTTCGCGACGGTGTGTTTCGAGGCAGCGACGATCGCCAGCCGCGCGTCCCGCAGCTCCGGCGACGACGCCGACAGGACCGGACATTCGCGGTAGAAGGAATTGTACGCGTCGGCGATCTCGCGGGTGTATGTCGCGACGATGTGCGGTTTCAGCTCGTCGGCGGCCTCCTCGATCACGGCCGGGAAGCGAGCGATCTCACGGAGGAGGGCCCGCGCTTCCGCGGTTTCGAGGACGTCCGCGTTCACGTCGACGGATGCCGTCCCGCCGGCGTCGTCGCTTCCGGTCGTCGCATCGGCGGTGACGCCGGGGACCGACACGTCCGCGGCCGCGGCCTCCTGGAGGATGCCGCAACAGCGCGCGTGGACGTACTGGACGTACGGGGCCGACTGCGCCTCGAAGTCGAGCGCACGGTCCCACTCGAAGGTGATCGCCTTGGCGGGCTGTTTCGAGACGATGTCGTACCGGACCGCGCCGATCCCGACCTGGTGGGCGATGCGCTCGACGTCCGACTCGTCGAGATCGTCGTCGCGGATCCGGTCGTCGAGACGGGTCTCGACCTCCTCGCGGGCACGGTCGATCGCCTCGTCGAGGAGGTCATCGAGCATCACGCCGGTCCCGCGGCGGGTCGACATCTTCCCCTCGGGCAGGTTGACGTACGAGTAGATCACGTTCTCAAGCTGGTCGACGTCGTTGCCGAGGAGATCGAGGGTCGCGTTGAGCTGGTCGGCCTGCAGCTTGTGGTCCTCGCCGAGGACGGTGACGGCGCGGTCGTAGTTGTCGAACTTCCACTCGTGATGGGCCAGATCGCGGGTGGTGTACAGCGAGGTGCCGTCCGACCGGAGGAAGACGAGGTTCTTGTCGATCCCCCACTCGTCGAGCTCGAGCTGCCAAGCGTCCTCCTCGTAAACCGCCTGGTCGGTCTCCGTGAGCCGGTCAGCGATCTCGTCGGTCGAGCCGTCGCGCATGAACCGCGTCTCCTTGACGAACTCGTCGAAGTCGGCCGGGAGGCGCGCGAGACACTCCCGCATCCCCGAGAGCACCTGGTCGACGACCTCGCCGACGCGCTCGTAGGTCTCCTCGTCGCCGTCCTCGAGACCCTGGAGGATGGACTGGATCTCGTCCTCGGCCGTCTCGACCGCCTCGGGGGCGGCCTCCTCGAGGTAGCTGTTCCCCTTGCGGTAATACCGGACGAGATCGTACTCGATCCGGTCGCGGGCTGGCGAGTCCTCGAGGTCGGATTCGTCGAAGGTCTCGTAGGCCCACGTGAAGACCGCCATCTGGCGGCCGGCGTCGTTCACGTAGTAGTGCCGATCGACGTCGTAGCCGGCCATGTCCACGACGTTGGCGACGGCGTCACCGACGATCGGGTTGCGCGCACGGCCGACGTGAACGGGGCCGGTCGGGTTCGCGCTCGTGTGCTCGACGACGACCGAGGTGTCCCGGTCCGCGAGCGCGCCGTAGTCGGCATCGATGCCGGCGGCGAGCGTGTCCGCGAGGTACGCGTCGGTCGTCCGGAAGTTGAGGTAGGGGCCGGCGGTCTCGACCGCCGCGAGGTAATCGTATGCCTCGGCGTCGATCGTTTCCGAGACGGCCTCGGCGAGTCGGCCGGCAACCTGCGGGGGCGCGTCCCCGAGCTCGCCCGCCAGCCGGAAGGACGTGCTCGAGGCGAGCGTGGCGTCCGTGTCGGCCGGCGGCTCCTCGATGCCGAGGTCGTCGGTCGGGAGATCGAGGTCGGAAAGCGCCGCCGAAAGCGCCGCCTCGACCTCCGACCGGAACTGTCGGAACATATTCCTCGTTCGAGAGGCCGGCTAAAAGGCCCTTGCGAAGCGGGAGCGACGGAACGGCGGAGCGACGACGGAACGAGACGGTGGAACGGGACCGACAGGATGGGGACGACAGGACGGGAACGCTAGGATGGAGACGACAGGACGGAAACGGTGGAACCGAGATACGGGCGGCTTTCGTCGTGACCGACGTTTCTTTATATATCCCGTGGGATGTGGGCACGTGGGATTCCGGTAACCGGGATACATCACGATCGTGTGACGCCCCATCACGTTATCGTTATCTATACCGTATTCGTTATACTTATGCCCGGCAGGCCCGAACGTCGGAGTATATGCCAGACGCGGCGGCAGCATCCGAACGGACGGGTCCCGACGAGATCGCGGCGCTCAAAACGATCGCCCTGGCGGGCGGGCTCTCGGAGACGAAAGTCTCGTGTGCGGGGCTCGCGGCGGACCTCGACGCGTCGACACAGACCGCCTCCAGGCGGCTCCAGCGGCTGGAGGCGAACGACCTGATCGAGCGGGACGTGGTCGGCGACGGGCAGTGGGTCCAGGTAACCGACGCCGGCGAGTCGGTCCTCCGCGGCGAATACGCCGATTACCGGCGACTCTTCGAGACCGAGACGAAGCTGTCCCTGACCGGCGTCATCACGAGCGGGATGGGCGAGGGGCGCCACTACATCACGCTCGATGGATACATGTCGCAGTTCCGAACGCGGCTCGGCTACGAACCGTATCCGGGAACGCTCAACGTCGAGCTCGACGAGGCGAGCGTCCGAAAGCGTGGCGAGATGGCCGGCATCGCCGCCGTCGACATCGACGAGTGGGAGGGCGAAGACCGGACCTACGGCGCCGCGTCGTGTTACGCGGCGACGATCGTCGCCGACGGGACCGATGCCGAGTCCGACGGCGAGACCGATGCCGAGTCCGACGATCGGGAGCCGCGTGAGTACGCCGGCGCACACGTCATCGTTCCGGATCGAACACACCACGACGAGTCCCAGCTCGAGGTGATCGCGGCCGACAAGCTCCGCGAGGAGCTCGCGCTTACCGACGGCGAAACGGTGCGGGTCCGGATCGAGCCGGCCGACCGCCCGGACCGCGACGGGGCAACCACGGGGGCACAGTGATGCGGGCGGACGCCGAAGCCGCCCTCGAGGGGGCGCTCGACGCCTTCCGTGCCGGCGGACCGGTCTGCATCCACGACTTCGCGGACCGGGAGGGCGAGACGGATCTCGTGTATCCCGCCCGCGCGGTCACCCCGGCAGCCGTCTCGCGGATGCGAAACGATGCCGGTGGCTTGATCTGCGTCGCCGTGAGCCATCGCGTCGCGGAGGCGTTCGAGTTGCCGTTCCTGGCGGACGCGATCGACCACCCCGCGATCGACGACGACCCGGCCTACGACACCCGGTCCTCCTTCTCGCTCCCGGTGAACCACCGGGAAACCTTCACCGGGATCACGGACATCGATCGTGCGCGGACGATCACCGAGTTGGGAACGGCGGCAGCGGCGGTCGAACGCGACCCCGAGGCCTACACCGCCGAAACCTTCGCGTCGGAGTTCCGGTCGCCGGGCCACGTCCACGTGCTCCGCGGAGCCGAAGATCTACTGGCCGATCGAACCGGCCACACCGAACTCGGGCTCGCGCTCGCGGCCGCTGCCGGGGAGCCGCCGGCCGTCGTCGTCTGCGAGATGATGGACGACGAGACCGGCTCGGCCGTCACTCCCGACGACGCCGCGGCCTACGCCGACCGACGGGGGATCCCCTACGTCGAGGGGAAAACGCTCGTCGAGGCGCTCGAGTGACCCGGTCAGCGTGATCGACGGGATCATCCGAGCCGTCGAAGAGGCCGTCAGCACGGCCGACGAATCCGGTAGCCCGTCGCGTGTTCCGCCTGATTTATGGCGGACGCCGACGAGGAGCGAGTATGAGCTTCGAGGAAATGGACGTCGACACGATCTGGAAGAACGGGTCCTTCGTCGACTGGGAGGACGCGACGACCCACGTGCTCACGCACGCGCTCCATTACGGAACCGGCGTCTTCGAGGGCGCCCGGTGTTACGACACGGAGAACGGGCCGGCGCTGTTCCGCTGGGAAGAACACCTCGACCGCCTGTTCGACTCCGCGAAGATGTACGACCTCGAGATCGACCACTCCCGCGAGGAGCTCACGAACGCGACCCTCGAGCTGCTCCGCCGGCAGGACCTCGAGAGCGGATACATCCGGCCGATCGCCTATTACGGGTACAACTCGCTGGGGGTCTCCCCGAAGGACTGCCCGACCGACGTCGCGATCGCCGCCTGGCCGTGGGGCACCTACCTCGGTGAGGAGGCGCTGGAGGACGGCGTCGACGTGATGGTCTCCTCCTGGCGGAAACACGCCTCCTCACAGGTCCCCACGAACGTGAAGACGACCGGCCTCTACGTCAACTCGATGCTGGCGGGCGAGGAGGCCCGCCGGAACGGCTACGTCGAGGCGATCGTCTTGAACAAGGAGGGCAACGTCGCCGAGGGCCCCGGCGAGAACGTCTTCCTCGTCGACGACGGCGAGATCTACACCACGGGCCGAGCACAGTCGATCCTCGAGGGGATCACCCGGGACACCGTCATCACGCTGGCCCGTGAGAACGGCTACACCGTCCACGACGAGGCGACGCTCTCGCGCGGGCAACTGTACACCGCCGACGAGCTCTTCTTCACCGGCTCCGCGGCCGAGGTGACCCCGATCCGCTCGGTCGACGACACGGAGATCGGCCCCGGAACGCGTGGCCCGGTGACTGAGGAGCTGCAGGACGCCTTCTTCGAGCTGGTCGAGCGCCGGACCGAGGAACACGACGACTGGTTCACGTACGTCTAGGTCACGCGTCGGCGGAAACGAAGCGGTTTTCGGCCGGCGAGTCGAATCCGAGGTATGGACAGTGGCGGATCCAGCGACATGACGCTGGCGTTCGAGTTGGCGGCCTTACAACAGCTTGCCGATCCCAACGCCGTGTTCAACAACGCCAGACAGTGGACCGAATACGTCGGCGTCGTCAGCGAGAAGCCGACCTACGTGGTCACGAACTTCACCCGGAAACACCGCGTTCGCCAGGACTTCTTCTCGGGGCCGCGTGGCGTCGAGGAGAGCCTCGAGAACATCAAAACCCAGTTCGAGACCGACCGACACGTCTTCGTCGGGATCACGGACGAGGACGAGGCGGTCGCCGAGGCCGCCGGCTGGGAGTTCCTCCACGTCGAGGACGCCGCGGAAGCCGCCGGCTGGACCCTCGGCGAAGACGAGGAGACGGCCGAGGCGGACGCCGACGACCGCGACGACTGGCCCTGAGCCGACGACCGCGACGACCGACGCTGGCTCCGGATCGATCATCGGTACCGACCCACACCTTTCGAAAGCCCTAATCGGGTCTCGCCCGTTCATACCGGTAATGAGCCACCAGCTCCCCGACGTGCAGGCGTCCACGCCCGACGTCGCCGTCGGCCTCTCACAGGTGGGCGTCACCGACGTACAGAAGCTCGTGAAACTGTCGCGGGGCGGGGACCGGCCGATCGTGTTGATGGCCGAGTTCGAGGTGTTCGTCGATCTGCCAAGCGGCCGGAAGGGCATCGACATGTCCCGGAACATGGAGGTCATCGACGAGATCCTCGAGGACATCACCCGCGAGGAGGCCTATCGCGTCGAGGACGTCTGCGGGGACGCGGCCGAACGACTCCTCGAGAAACACGAGTACACCTCCCGGGCGGAGGTGCAGATGACCGCGGACTACATCACGCGCGAACGGACGCCGGCCTCCGACCGGCCGACCCAGAACACCGCAACGATCATCGCCTCCGCGGAGGCGACCGAGGAGGGAACTCGCGAGGAGATCGGCGCCGAGGTGACCGGCATCACGGTCTGTCCGTGTTCACAGGGAATGTCCGAGGCGCGGGCCCGCGAGGAACTGCACGAGCTGGGCGTCGACGAGGAGACGACCGAGGCGTTCCTCGATGCGGTTCCCCAACCGGGCCACTCACAGCGCGGTCACGCGACGTTGACCGTGACCGCCGACGGCGATCCCGACGTCGACCTTCGGGAGATCATCGACATCGCCAGGAACTCGATGAGCGCGCGTATCTACAACCTCGCGAAGCGTCCGGACGAGGACCACATGACCTACCACGCCCACGCCAACGCGAAGTTCGTCGAGGACTGCGTCCGGTCGCTGGCCGACCAGACGGTCTCCGCGTTCGACCATCTCGACGACGACGCCGTGATCCGGATCGCCCAGTCGAACGACGAGTCCATCCACGAGCACAACGCACACGCCGAACGCGAGGTCACGATCGGACAGCTTCGATCGGAAGTGAACGGCGACGACATTGCCGACGACTCGGCATCGGGATCGTAGCTACCGGCCGTCGAATTCGTCACGCGATCGGAACCGATCGAGCCGCGTCGCCGCCGCCCACCGCGGTTCGAACCGGTCACGGACCGCGGCCGCGAACGTGGGATCGGTCAGATCGATCATCGCGAACGGTTCCCCCGCCGACAGCGGATGGGGGACCTCCAGACAGACCTCGGTGTCGTCGAGGAGGGTACACGACCCCTCGATGCCCTCGACGGGACGGTCACCGGATCCCTCAACGACACGGGCTTCGAACCGTTCGTCGTCGAGTAATCGCTCCAACGATCGGCTGCCGCTGCCGACCCGGTCCGGCAGTCGATCGACGAGGGCCGCCGACACGAGGACGCGCGTGTCGACGCCACGGTCGAGCGCATCGGCGATCGCGGCGGTCACGCGATCGCTTACTGCCGGCAGATCGACGCCGGCCGCCGGCGTCCCGGCAACGATCACGATCCGGTCGTCTGCCGCCGCGAGACGGTCCAACAGGAGGGCAACCGTTTCCTCGGCGCCGACCGCCGCCGTCCAAAACTCCTCGGCAACGGGGTTGTCCGCCGAAAGCTCCGCAGTAAGGGTATCGACGACCGATTCATACCGTGTCAGCCGTTCGTCGAGCTCGCGGCGCTTCTCGGCCAGCAGCCGATCGAGTGCGACGTCCGGTTCGACCGCGACGTACGTTTTCGGCCGGCTTGCGTCCTGACTCCGGACCAGATCACGATCCTCGAGTTCGTTGAGAACGTCGTAGATCCGACCCATCGGGACGTCGCTCGCCCGTGACAGATCCTTCGCGATGATCGGACCGGTTCCCACCAGCGTGCGGTAGGTCCGTGCCTCGTACTCCGACAGTCCGAGATCGCGAAGGCTCGCCATACAGGAGGTCCACACGCGACCGGTATAAACACATCGCCGGTTTATCACACCACGGTCCCGGAACCGTTTTTTGCGGTATAACTGCCGAAATCGTCGGTTCGTGCCTAGCGCATCGCTGAAACCGCGTTCAGCAACTCATCAGGAGTTTCCACGGGGTCGGAGTGGTCAGCAGACACCGCAACGATCGCGGTTCCTGCGTCGGGCGCGATCGGCGTCGGCACCTCCTCGCGGTGGGCGTTCGCCACGACGACCTTCCCGTGGTCGGCCACGCGCCACGCCGCACGGTGGAGATCGGTTCCCGGTTCGGTGCCGACGAACACCGCCGGCGTCCCGTGACACAGCCGCGCGGTGAGGCTTCCGTAACTCGCCAGCTGCACCCCGTATCGGTCGGTCGCGCCGGCGAAGGCGGCCGCCGTCTCGTGGGCAACGTCGACGTATCGGTCGGTCCCGGTCGCGACGCCGAGATCCAAAAGCGCCGTGGCGACCTCGACGTTCGTGTCGAGCGGCCTGAAGGGGTGATCGAGCAGGCCGGCACCCCCTCGCGGGCCGTCGAGGAACGATCCGTCGACGAACAGCGTCTCGATGGCCCGATCGGCGACGGTTTGGGCCACGTCGATCCCCTCGCCGAGGACGCCCTGGGCCCGGGTGAAGACGGCGATAACCCGGGCGAGATCCTCGAGGACGTCCGTCTCGCCGCCCGGCTCCTCGGCGAGGTATCGGGTTACCTCGCCCGTCGAGGCGTCGACCAGTTCGCGTTCGAGGGTCCCGAGGATCCGCTCGGCATACTCGCGAGCGTGGTCGTCGTCGGTATACGCCGCGTAGGTCAACAGCGCGTCGGCAGCAAGGGCGTTTCCGCCCGCAAGCACGGTGTGATCCCGGCGGGGAGCGGTGCGCTCGGCACGACCGTCGGCGTCGCGGGCGTAGTAGGCCCGTCCCTCGCCCGGACCGATGGATCCGCCGACGCCGATGCCGGTCCACAGATCGTCGGTGAGGAACCCGACCGCCTCGCGGGCGATCTCCTCGTAGGCGGCGTCGCCGGTGTGGAGATAGGCGTTCGCGAACGCCCGCGTCAATGCGGCGTTCGCGTCGATCGGCTTCTCGTGGTGAACGTCGTTCCAGTCACGGGTCCCGGCATACCGGAAGAAGCCGCCGGCGACGTCGTCCCGGAGGTTCGTCGAGATCGCATCCAGGGTCCGCAGCGCCTGTGACCGCTCGCGTTTGAGGGCGAACTCGATCGTTCGCGGCAGCGGGAACTTTGCGTCGTCCCCCCAGCCGGCGTGCTCGGCGTCGAACTGCACGTCGAGCTGTCCGGCGAGATGCTCCTCGATCGCCTCGGTGACCTCGCCGGACGGCGGCAGGTCGCCGGCGAGCGCGCGCGGGACACGCCCGGCCGCGTCGCCGTCCTCACTCCACCGGTCGCGGACGGATTCGAGCACCTGTCGCATTCCGTCGGGGCCAAGGTAGCCGGCGCCGGTGAGCAGCTCGCCGTCCGGCGTGAGGAAGACGGTCGAGGGGAATCCGCCCATATTGTAGCGTTCGCGAACCCGGGGCCAGCGGTCGACGTCGACCCGGATCGGGACGAACGACTCGTTGATGTTGGCGGCGATCCGCGGCTCGCCGTACGTCTTCGCGTCCATCTCGTGACAGCCGTCACACCACGTCGCGGTGAGCGCGAGCAGTACGGGGCGGTCGGTCTCGGCGGCCTCGGCGAAGGCGTCCGGCCCCCAGTCGCGCCACTCGACGTGCGTCTCGGTCATACCCGGCGGTCGGGCGGCCGGGAGGGTAAGGGCTTCGAGACGGGCGGCGTCGGCGCAGTCGACGAAGCGCCACTAGAGGCCGCGCAGGTCCTCGAGCGTGTCGTCGATGTCGCGGTCCGCGACCGCGAGCGAGAAGCCATCGGCCCGCGCGAGGTCGCCGGCGTGGTCCCACAGGTCGTCCTCGTCGATCCCGTGCAGGACCACGGCGTTCGGGGTCGGCGTGACGACCCGGAGTGCGACGAGCGGAGACTCCCCGCGCGTCACGTTCGTGAACACGAGCGCGCGGTTCGTCGACTGGCCGTAAAGCCGGTAGAACTCCTCGCTCGAGAGCCGCGAGATCGCCTGAATGGAGTTGATGACCGTGTGACCGTAGATCCGGTCGCGCTCGCCCGCGACGATCTCGGTGGCGTCCATCGCGTCGTGAAACGTCGACAGCGGGACGGCGGTCGTGTACTCCCGGAGATCGAGAACGACGTCGCTCTCGAAGCCCGCCGAGATGACGCGTGCATACTGTCTGAGCCGGTCACCGCCCCGGTCGGCGTCGATCGCGATCAGCGCCTCCACGGTCCGCCGAACGACGCCGATCCCGGGGCTCTCGCGGCGGCCGCTCTCGTAGTCGGAGACCACGGAGGAGGAGACGCCGAGCTGGCCGGCGAGCTCGGTCTGTGAGACGTCGAAGTCCGTGCGCCACTTGCGGAGGGTTGCGCCCGGATCGTCGCTGAGGGTGATCTCGCCGGCGATCCGCCGCGCCAACTCCTCTCGCGCGCGCTGACTCATCGTCACCACGTGCGGTCGAACCGGGCAAAAGGGTGTCGAAATCGGGGTTCGGCGATCATCGATATCCCGCGGCCGAAACCGTGAGAAAGCCGGCCGCTCGACGGCAGGTATGGATATCCGACCGTACGATCTCGACGATCAGGACGACGTCGCGGCGCTGTGGACCCACAAGCGGGCCTTCGAGCGTGGACTCGGCGCGGGAACCGGGGGCGAGGAAAAGGCGACCGCCTACGAGGCGAAGCTCACCGACGCCTACCGGTCGGACTGGCTCGACTGGGTCGACCGGTGCGTCGCGGCCGACGAGCGGTGTGTGACCGTCGCGGACGCCGGCGGCGAGGGAATCGTCGGGTACGTCTTCGTCCTCCCCGAGACGCACCGATTCATCTGGGACGCGGCGGTGCTCAACGAGATCTTCGTCGCGCCCGCCTACCGCGGCGAGGGCGTCGCCGACGACCTGCTGGAGGCCGCGGTCGCGCTGGCGGCCGACCAGGACCTCCCGATCGATCGGCTGATCCTCGACGTCGACCCCGACAACGAACGGGCGCGCCGGTTCTACGACCGACACGGGTTCGAGGCGTGGGGTGAATTGGTGGCTCGGCCGCTGTGAGGCGGACGAGAACCAACCGCTGTGGGTCGGAGACGGTCGGTTTCGATCAGCTCGGGGGAAGAGTCAAATATTTGATGTCTCCGGAGGATAACAACGGGTCGCGTGGATCGGGCAGGATCGAGGGGAACAAGTCAATCTTCCGACCGTTCACGGCGATGAACGGTTCGAACGGACTCGATCGTTTATGTGTGGGCGTCCCGTCCCCACGCTTGATGAGGGTTCGTGTGGCCGCGATCGCGGTCTGTCTCGCGGTCGCGGTCGGCGTCGGGGGGCTCGGGAGCGTCGCGGTCGGGGATGCGGCCGCCGAGTCACCCGCGGAGATGGCGGTCGAGACCGTGAGCGGCGCGGACGTCGCTGCGGTACACGCGGGAGCCGATGACGCCCGACGCCCGCAAGTAGCCGGCGACGGACCGGCAACCGAGAACGAGACGGGGGCCCGAAACGGAACGGAGTCCCAGGAGGGGACGGAATCCGGAAACGGAACCACGACCGAGCAGGAACCGGCTTCGGGACCGGAAACCACTCCGACGACGAACGGGACGGCGGGAACGACCGGCGGATCACCCAGGTTCGGGGCCAGCCTGAGCGCCTTCGTGCAGTCGACCTCAGCCGAAACCGAAACGACGGTCGATCAGGGGATGTGGGAAGCGGGCGCCGGCGAGTCAGTGGACGACGAGGAAGGAGTCGATCGCGCGACCGAGCTCGCCGAACAGGTCCGATCGATCCACGCGGAGCGTCGGACGCTCGCGCGGAACCGCTCGAACGGGACGATCGACGGGGCTCGATATCGTGCCGCCGACCGGCGACTCGAGGCCCGTCTCGAGGCGACGCGCGCGGCCGCCGCGTCGGCACGCGAGCTGACGCCGGACGACTCCGCCTCGAGCCGGGCGTTCGCGGCCGTCGAGAGCGCCGCCGCGGCCGCCCAGGGACCGCCGGAGACTCCGGGAGACGGGAACGGACCGCCGAGTGAGAGCCCTGGGAACGCGACCGCTCCCGGAACCGTCGGTGGCGGCCCCGGAAACGGGACCGGGTTCGAAAACGCGACCGAGCGACCGAGCGAGGTGCCCGGAAACGAGGCGACGTTCCCGTGGGACGGGCCGATCCTGCCGGACGATCCCGGTCCGAACGCCGACGGTTCGGGGAGCCGGAACGCTGCGGACGGAAACGAAAGCGGGGGCGAAGCCGGTGAAAGGGGACAGCCGGGGAACGCCGGGAATTCCGAGAACACCGGAAACGGCGGAACCGCTGGAGATGGCGGGCCCTCCGAAAGCGAACGTGACGGGGACCGTGGAACCAGCACCGACCGTGGGAAGTCGGGGGACGGCGCGCCAGGAAGCGGGAACGGACCGGAGGCCGGGAACGGGAAAAGTGACGACCCCGGAAACGACGACGCATCCGGAAACGACGACCGGCCGGGTGACGGGGCCGGAGACGACCACGGCAACGCGCCGGCCGATCCGGAGGCCGACGACGCCAGTGACGGTTCGAGCAGTTCCGAACCCAGCAGTCCCGAAAGCGACGGGCCAGGAAACGAGGGCGCCGGGAGCGGTAACTCGGAAAACGACGGCGCCGGAAGCGAGAGCTCCGGAACCGACGGTCCTGGGAACGGAGACTCCGGAAACGGCGAAAACTCCGGGGAGAACGCGGGTGAGAGAGCACCGTCGGACGATGGCAGCGGACCACCGTCCGATGGCGGAGCCGAAACCGATCCCGGAAACGGTGACGGCAGTGGTAGTGGTCGAAACAGCGGATCCGAAAGCAGCAGCGATACGGGCCCCGACAACAGCGGAAACGGAGACACCGACGACCGCGGTAACGCCGGCAACAACGGGAATTCCGATTCCGGGGGCTCGGACGGTAGGTCCGGAAACGGCGCCCAGCCGGCGGATCGACCGCGTCTCGCCACGGCGAAGAGCATCGTCACGCCGGCGTGATCCCGGCCGGCTGATCGGGTCGCCCCGGAACGCAACCTATTCGGCCGTCGGCGGCCGACGCGACGTATGACCGACCACTTCGAGGTTCACGAGCGGGACGGCGCCGCCCGCCTCGGCGAACTCCGGCTCGCGGATCCCGTCCGAACGCCGGCCCGGGCGGACCCGTTCATCGAGGACACCGGGAGTCTCTGGGCGGCCGACCGATCGATACCGGACGGCGACGAGAACGCGCTGACGGTGCTCCCACACCGGGGGTTCCCGGCCGGCACCCGCCAGGAGGTCCGGGAGGCGTTTCGGGTCGACCATCCCGACGTCGAGTTCCCCAGCGCGGCGGTCGTGAGTGCCCAGGATCCGGTCGACGCCGGCGCCGACGCGTACGTCATCTCGGAGGCGCCCGCGCTGGTCGGGCACGCGCGGGCGTTCGTCGAGGCGATGGTGCGGATCAAACGATCCCTGCCGGCCGACACCGCCGTGCTGCTGTCCGGGGTCGCGACGCCGCTGAACGTCGCGACGCTCGCGTACGCCGGCGTCGATCTCGTCGACGGAACGCTCGCGCGGGTGAAGGGCTCACAGGGCAAGTACCTGACCGCGGACGGCGAACACTTCCTCGAGGACCTCAAGGAACTCCCGTGTGCGTGCCCGGCGTGTGCGGGCCCCCGCGACGAGTTCACCCGTCAAGACTGCGAGCAGCACAACCTGAACGCGCTCGACGCCGAGCTACGGCGGGTTCGCCACCGGATCCATCGCGGCCGGCTGCGCGATTACATCGAGGGACAGGCCCGCCACGACCAGTGGCTCACCGCCACGTTCCGCCGGCTCGACGACGAGTGGGGGTTCCTCGAGCAGCGGACGCCGGTGATCCGCGACGCGGAGATCACGGCCGCAAGCGCCGAGACGATGGACCGCGTCGAGATCCGGCGGTTCGCCGACCGGGTGACGAGCCGGTATCGATCGCGGTTCGACGCGCCGCTGGTGCTCGTGCCCTGCTCGGCGACGAAGCCCTACAGCGACTCCCAGAGCCACCGACAGTTCCACGACGCGATCCAGTGGCGGGGCCACATCGCCTCGATGACCTCGCCGATCGGCGTGGTACCGCAGGAGCTCGAGACCACCTATCCCGCCCAACACTACGACTCGGTGGTGACCGGCGACTGGTCGAGCGAGGAGATCGAGTTCGTCGCCGAGGTCCTCCGGCGCTATCTCGAGCGGAACGACTACCCCCGCGTCATCGCACACGTCCCCGAGGACGGCTATCGGGAGATCTGCGAGCGCGTGGCGGACGCGGTCGACGTGCCCTTCGAGTACACCTGCGGGGACCACCCGACGACCGACGACTCCCTGGACGCTCTCGCGGCGGCGCTCGAGGGCGAGCCGGCCTACAGCAAGCGCGAACGCGAGCACAACACGGTTCGTGCACTCGCCGACTACCAGTTCGGCCCGGTCGGAGGCACGGACGCAGGCACGGGGATCTTCGGCGAGGACCTCCACACGACCGGCCGCTATCCGAAGCTGCAGGCGTGGTCGGGGCCGGCCGGCGACGCGGGGACGCAGCTGGCGACGATGGTGCCACAGTACGGCGTTCTCTCGCTCACGCTCGCGGGCGCGCGGCGTTGGGTCGACAGTGACGTCCCGACGAAACGGGTCGAGATCGACGGGTTCGTTCCGCAAGGGTCGGTGCTGGCGCCCGGGATCGTCGACGCCGACGACGCGATCCGCGTCGGCGACGAAGTCGTGATCGAGGGGCCGGCGGCGTTCGCGGTCGGCCGCGCCGAGATGCACGGCACGGAGATGGCCGACTCGACGCGCGGGATCGCGGTGACGGTCCGACACTGCGAGGAGCGGTGACCGGCCGCGGGGCCACATCACTGCATCCCGATCTCGCGCCTCACCACGTCTCGATCCGGTCCTCGCGAACGTCCTCGAGACAGCCGGCACAGTCGGGGTGGTCGGCATCGAAGCAGGCCGGCGTGCCGTCCTCGGCGACCGGAACCGCCCGGGTCTCGGCGTGTCGCCGACAGACGATACGGGCGTTTCCGTCCGCGTCCGTGGGCAGGTCGAATCGATCGGCTCCCGTCCGGTCCACGTCCGGATCATCGGATCCGGGAGCGACGTCGTCGGGCTCGGCGTCCTCGACCCCCGACCGATAGGCGCGTTTGGCCGACTCGAACTCCCGGCCCGCGCGCCGCAGCCCCCGGCGAAGCGCACGCTCGATGCCCTCGTCCATACGGGTGATCGGGGCGGCGAGCCAATCAGTCTTCGGCATCCGTCGACGCCGGGGATGGCGTCCGATCGCTATTCGTCCCGCCGCTCTCGCATACTCTGCCGGGTGAACTGCGGGCGGGCGCGGATCCCCTTCCGCGAGCGGAACGACCGGTACAACGCGATCGCGAGCGGGGCCGAGAGACCGAGCGAGAGCGCCGCGAGTTCCCAGGCGTTCGCGAACGAGTAGAGGATCGTCGCGGAGAGGACGCCGACGGCCAGCAACACCGAGTAGGCGATCCGCATCGCCAGTTTGTCGAGCACGTGGGTGTCGTCCTCGATGGTGACGTTGAGGTGGACGTCGCCGCGCTCGGCCCGGTCGAGGACGCGATCGAGCTTCGGCGGAACGGTGATGAGCGACCGGGCGGTCTCCTGGAGCTGATCGCCCGCTTCGGCGGCCATATCCCGGGCGGTCTGTTCGTAGTAGCCCTCCTCACGGAGGTAGTCGGTCGCCGTCTCGATGAAGTCGAACTCCGGATCGAGGGTGACGCAGACTCCCTCGACCACGGTCGCGACCCGGAGCACCAGCGCGAGGTTCCGGGGCAGCCGCAGCGGGAACTCGTAGATCGTCGACTCGACCTGCTCGATGATCTGGTTCACCCGATACTGTTCGATGTCCTCGCCGCGGGCGTCGGCGATCGCCAGCTCCATCACCTCGCCCATCACCTCGCGGTCGGCCTCCGGCGAGAGGGTCCCGATCGCGATCAGCGTGTCGAGGATCGCGTCGATGTCCTGGTTCGCGACGGCGACGTAGAACTCGACGATCTGCTCCTGTACGTACGGGTCGACGCGGCCGGACATCCCGAAGTCGTAGAAGACGATCGAGCCGTCCTCGGCGACCGCGAGGTTCCCCGGGTGCGGGTCGGCGTGGAAGACGCCGTCGTCGATGATCATTCGGAGATACGCGCGCTGGAGCGTCTCGGCGACCGCGGTCGGATCGTGGCCGGCCGCCTCCAGGTCGTCGATCCGGTCGATCTTGGTCCCCGGGATGTACTCCATCGTGAGAACGCGCTCGCCGGACGCCTCGGGATAGGCTGCGGGGATCCGGACCGACTCGTCGTCGGCGAAGTTCCCCCGGATCTCCGCGAGCATCTCGCGCTCGCGGTCGTAGTCCATCTCCTGACGGATCGTCTTGGCGAACTCCTCGGAGAGGTTCTCCAACGAGAAGGCCCGCCCGCTGTCGATGAACCGCTTGACGATCGGCAGCGACCACCGGATCACGCGCAGGTCGGCGTTCACGAGCGGTTCGATCCCGGGACGGCGGACCTTGACCGCGACCGGATCCCCCTCGTAGGTGGCGGTATAGACCTGTCCCAGGCTCGCGCCGCTTATCGGGTCGGGGTCGAAGTCATCGAAGACCGCGTCGACGTCCCCGAACTCGGCCTCGAGCACCTCGCGTGCCTCCGCCCACGGCGCCGGCGGCACGTCGTCCTGGAGCTGTGAGAGGACGTCGATGTAGGCCGGCGGCAGGACGTCGGGACGGGTCGACAGCAGCTGTCCGAGCTTGATGAACGTCGGGCCGAGCGTGAGCAGGACGTCGAGAAGGGTGGCTGCGCGGTCGCGTTGTGTCTCGGCGTCGACCTCGCGGGAACCGCCGAACAGGAGGAACCGTCGTCGGTCGCGCCAGTACGCGATGATGAGCGGCGAGAACCGCCGCAGAACGATCCAAAACCGCCAGTATGCGCGGAGAGTGACCAGCGTGATCACCCGTCAGTGCTCGTCGATCGCGATCGGTTGTCCGTCGGCCGAACGACGCTTCGGAACCGTGAGCTCGAGCACGCCGCGGTCCATCGTCGCCGCCGCCTCCGAGCCGACGCCATCGGGCGGTAACGGGAGATCCACGTCGAGGAACAGCGGACGGTCCTCCCGGAGGTACCGGTAACCGTCTGGGGTCGTCTTCTCCCGGCGAGCCTCGATGTCGATCCGACCGGACTCGGCGACGACCTCGGTCGTCTCGCTGGTCGCGCCGGGCAGGTCGACGACGAGGACATAGGCGTCCGCCGACTCGAGGAGGTCGGCGAACACCGCCTCGGGGAGGTCCCGAAGCGCATCGCGGAGCGCGGACATACACACCGGTACGTGGGGGAGGTCGAAAAAGGGTGTGGTCGCGATCGGCAGACGTTCGAGGGTCACGGGATGGGTGGATCGGTGGACCCGATGGGATCGGCGCGGAGACGGCCTTTTGCCCCCCGAGCGGAAAGGGGGCGTATGGACACGAAGCGACACGAGGCGGGGTTCAAGGACCGAACCCGCGTTTCGGCCGCGCGATCGACGCTGCTGGAGGCCGTTCGGAGCCACGGGCGGACCGAACGGGTTCCGGTGGTCGAGGCCGACGGGCGAACCGTCGCGGAGCCGATCACCGCACCGAGTCCGGTTCCGGGGTACGACCGGGCGGCGATGGACGGCTATGCAGTCCGCGCCAGTGATACTTTCAGCGCAAGCGATCGGTCGCCAGCCGTGCTCCGGGAAACGACCGGAACGGTCGGGCGTGAGGAGGCCGCACGCGTCCACACCGGGAGCGATCTCCCGGCGGGCGCCGACGCCGTCGTGATGATCGAGCAGGTCGAGCCCGTCGATTCGACCGACGAGATCGAGGCCTTCGACGCGGTCGCCGAGGGGGAAAACGTCGGCGCGGCCGGCGAGGACGTCGCCGAGGGGGCACACCTCTACGACCCCGGTCACCGGCTTCGGCCCTCCGATCTCGGCCTCCTGAAGTCGGTCGGTCTCGAGACGGTGCCGGTCGTCGAGCCGCCGCAGGTCGCGGTGATCCCGACCGGCGAGGAGCTCGTGCAGTCGGATCCGGATCCGGGGGAGGTGATCGAGACGAACGGCCTCACGGTCTCCCGGCTCGTCGAGCGGTGGGGCGGCGATGCGCGGTACCACGACGTCGTCACCGACGACGAATCACTGCTCCGGACGGCGATCGACGACGCGATCGGGGCGGGCGCCGACGTCGTCGTCACGACCGGCGGATCGTCGGTCGGGGAGCGCGACCTCCTGCCGGAGGTGATCGACGGACTCGGCGAGGTGCTCGTCCACGGAGTCGCGCTCAAACCCGGCCATCCGGTCTGTCTGGGGACCGTGTCTGAGACGCCCGTGGTCTCGCTGCCGGGGTATCCGGTGGCCTGCATCGTCAACGCGGTGCAGTTCCTCCGGCCGGCGGTGGCGCGCTCGCTCGGCGCGACGATCGATCCCCATCCGACGCGGCGGGCCCGACTCACCCGAAAGATCGCCAGCGAGCCCGGAACGCGGACGTTCGCTCGGGTCCGCGTCGAGGAGTCGGCCGACGGGGACGGACAGGAATCGGACGCCGAGAACGGGTCGGCGTCGACGGCAACGGCCGACTCGCTGCCCGACGCGACGCCGACGCGGGCGAGCGGCTCCGGCGTGCTCTCGAGCGTCGCGCTCGCGGACGGCTGGGTCGTCGTTCCCGAGGACCGCGAGGGGATCGACGCCGGAACCGCCGTCGACGTGGAGTACTGGGAGGTGACCGAATGACGGACCGCAAGGAGTTCCGCGATCTCGCGGCCCCGTCGGCCGCCCACGATGCGATCGCGTCGCTCGATCTCGATCCGGGCGTCGAGGCGGTCCCGCTGTCCGACTCACGGGGCCGGATCCTCGCCGAGCGGATCGACGCGGACCTCGACGTCCCGGGGTTCGACCGCGCCTCGATGGACGGCTACGCGGTCCGTGCCCGCGACACCTTCGGAGCCGACGAGGCCGATCCAGTCGAACTCGAGCGCGTCGGGGCGGTCCACGCCGGGGAGGAGCCGGACGTGGCCGTCGAGCCCGGAACGTGTGCCGAGGTCTCGACCGGCGCGGTGCTACCCGAAGGCGCCGACGCCGTCGTGATGGTCGAACGGACCGACGTGGTCGGCGGCGAGAACGATGCGAACGACGAAGACACCCGAATCGCGGTCCGGACGTCGGTCGCGCCGGGCGACCACGTGATGGTGGCCGGAGCGGACATCGCCGCGGGTGCCAGGGCGCTCGGGCCGGGAACGCAACTGACGCCCCGCGAGATCGGCCTCCTGTCGGCGTTGGGCGTCGAAACCGTTCCGGTCCGTCGGCGTCCGCGCGTCGGGATCGTCTCGACGGGCGACGAGCTCGTCCGTCCCGGCGAGACGCTCGACAGCGATCGGGGACAGATCTACGACGTGAACTCGACGACGATCGCGGCCGGCGTCGAAGAGGCGGGCGGCGAGCCGGTGTTGTACCCACACGCCGGCGACGACTACGACGAGATGGAGCGGTTGCTGCTCAAAGCGGCCGACGAGTGCGACCTGGTCGTCTCCTCGGGATCGACCTCCGCGAGCGCCGTCGACGTCATCTACCGCGTGATCGAGGACCGCGGTGAGCTGCTGTTACACGGCGTCGCCGTAAAACCTGGCAAGCCGATGCTCGTCGGCCGACTCGAACGATCGTCGGACGCGAGCACGACGACTGATGCGAGCCCGACGACTGATGCGAGCCCGACGACTGATGCGAGCCCGACGACTGACCCCAACACCGCGACGGACGACGACGAGCGACGTGGGGAATCGGCCTACATCGGGCTGCCCGGCTACCCGGTGTCCGCGCTCACCATCTTCCGGACGTTCGTCGCGCCGGCGATCCGCGAGGCCGCCGGCCAGCCCGAGCCCCGGACCGCGACGATCGAGGGAGAGATGGCCGTCCGCGAGCGGTACGGGGAGGGACGACTCCGCCTGATGCCGGTCGGGCTGCTCGAACGTGACGGGCGTCTCGACCACGGAACGACGGCGGACGGGAGCGGCGACCGTCCGCTCGTCCATCCCGTCGACAAGGGATCGGGCGCGACGACGAGCCTGGTCGAGGCCGACGGCGTGGTGGCCGTCGACCCCGATACGGACTATCTCGAGGCTGGCGAACCGGTCACCGTCCAGCTGTTCTCACCGGACGTGCGGCCGCCGACGCTGCTCGGCGTCGGCGAGGACGATCCGGCGCTCAACCGGCTGCTCGACCGGATCGATCGGCCGCGATACCTGCCGGTCGGAACCCGGGAGGGACTCCGACGGCTGCGTGACGGACTGCCGGACGTCGCCGTCGCGGCCGGACCGATCGACCGGGACGTCGAGGCCGTCTCGCTCGGCGGCTGGACACGCGAGTGGGGGCTGATCGTGCCTGTGGAAAATCCCGCGGACGTGACGGAACTGGCCGACCTCGTGGACCGGGCGGTGCGGTTCGTGAATCGGGGGACGGACTCGGGATTGCGAGCGAGTCTCGACGACGCACTCGAGGCCCTCGCGTCGGAGCGGGGGACCGACCGTGGGGAACTTGTCGACGCGATCGACGGCTACGACCTGACGGTTCGCGCCTTCGAGAGCCCGGCGCGTCGGGTGCTCGCGGGGGAAGCCGACGTCGGCCTCGGACTTCGGACGACCGCGGAGCGACTCGGAACCGGATTCTGCCCGCTCGGCGTCCAGGACGTTCGGGTGCTCGCGAACGCTGAGCGGACCGATACGGACGGGGTGTGCGCCCTCCGTGAGGCGCTCGACGACGTGCTCGGCGGCGCGGGCGGGGAGACATCGTCCGTTTTCGACGGTCTTGCGGGGTACGACGGCGGAACCGACGGAGAGCTCTAGGCCGCAGGGCGAGGACCGGGAGCGACGGGGCCGACGCTCACTCCCGCGGAACGGCGACGACCGGACGATCGGCGTCGGCGAGGATCCGTCGAGCGACGCTGCCGAACAGGGCCTCCTCGACCGGCGATCGGTCGCGCAACGAGATCACGATCTCGTCGGCGCCGAACGACTCGGCGGCGGCACGGACGTCCTCGGCGGGGTCGTTGCCGCGAACGAACTGATGGGTCTCGACGGTCGCGGCCGCGAGCCTGACGGCGACGACGTTGAGCGCCTCCTCGCCGTCCCGGACGTCCGTGGCGCTCGTGTCGTCGCCGCCGAGTAGGGAGTTGACGGCGTGAACGGTGTCGTCAGCATCGACCCGATCGGCCAGATAGTCACAGCTCGCGGCGCTGGCGTGAACCGAATTCGTGGGACACAGGAAGGTGGTCACGACTCGGATCCGTCGCCGAGCCCGCTTAACCGTTTCCGCGGGCGGGTCCCGGCTTGGCCGCCGTCACTCCTCGGGCAGGTCGTCGGCCGAGGTCGGCACCTCCTCGACCTGTCCGGCCAACGTGGCCGCGTCGCCCGCGACCGTCGATGGGTCGACGCCCGCCTCGTTGGAGACGAGCCGGAGATGGGCCGCAAGCAACGCGAGCGGTTGCAGCGCCTCCTGTTCGCGGTCGTCGGCGTGCTGTGAGAAGGTCGTCTCGACCTCACCGTCCCGAACGACGCCCGCAAAGAGCGCGTCGACGTCCGCATCGAGGAGCTCGCGTGCGTGCTCGACCTCGCGTGCGAACGCGTCGTTGTCCGTCGCGGTGTCCGTGTCGACGTCGTCATCGGCTTCGTCGCCGGCATCGGGCGTGGGCATACCGATCGGTCGCGGGCGCGAAGACAAAAGGGCGCGGGTCGGACGGAGCGTGGGCCTGGAGGCTGGCCGATCGGGGCCACCCGAATCGACGTCGACGTCAGTTCGGGCGCGGGCGCGCAATGAACAGCGTCTGGACGATGTTGAACGGGTCGTACACCGACTGGTGACACTGACAGTAGACGCCGTCGGCGGCGTCATAGCGGGAAGACTCCTCGTTCTTCTTGTACCCCGGAACACAGCAGAAATGGGTACAGACGTTGAGCCAGGCGAGGAAGCCGTTCTCCGTCGAGGCGGCAAGCCACTCGTCCTCCTGTGCCGCCTCCTCGATCAGCGGCGATCGAATGACCGTCGCTGTGAGCGTGTCCTCCGCGTCCTGGGACCGCCAGTTCGCGCTTGCAGGTTTGCCCATTCCATCCTGTCCGATACCGTTACCCCACTCCTCGTAGTCGTCGAAGGAGTCGACGTGGAGCTGTTCGCCGGTTTCGTACTCCTCGCTTTGCCAGTCGTAGCCGCCGGGGGCGGCCCGGAAGAGATTGTCGGACTCGAACTCGGGCTGGATGTTCTCATACCCCTCCATCCCACAGTACTGGAACCACTCGCCGGAGTAGGTCACGTCGCCCGCCATATCCTCCTGGGCGACGGTGATCTCGACGCCGTTTTGGGTGATCGTCGTCACTTCCGGCCACTTCCCGCGGAGGTAGCCGTCATCGGTGATCTCGATCGGGATCTGGGGCATCCCGCGCGGTGCGGGACCGCCGACGAGCTCGATCGCCATCGCGGTCGTCTGCCCACCGCCCGTACCGGTGGAACTCGTTAGGGAGTTAACCGTCGCTGATCCCGTCGCGCCGACGCCCGCGAGGGCGCCTCCGCCGACGACGCCCTTCACGAACCGTCGTCGTCCGGACTCGGGTGGGTACTTATCATCCGCGCTCATACCCGAAACCTCGCTCGCGCCGGTGAAAAGCGTGACGAACCGCCCGCCACGTCACCGGCTGCCCCGACACAGCCGCACACGCGCTTTTTAAAAGGGTGCGGCCGGTAACGTCCATATGTTCGAGGACCGGCCGAATCGCGACGCGGAAGTCGTTCTCGTCGGGCGGTCGAACGTCGGGAAGTCGACGGTGATGCGGGATCTAACCGGCCACGACGTCTCGACCGGCGGGAAGCCGGGCGTCACGCGCCAACCGAACCACTTCGACTGGACGGCACAGGACTTCATGTTCACCGACCTTCCCGGGTTCGGCTTCATGTCCGGCGTCGAGGACGAGCGGCGAGAGCAGATACAGACCGACATCGTCCACTATCTCGAGGAGTACGCGGACCACATCCTGGCCGGCGTCCTCGTGCTGGACGGCAACAGCGCGGTGGAGATCATCGACCGCCATGCGGATCGCGGCGAGGTGCCACACGACGTCGAGATGTTCGGGTTCCTCCGTGAGGTCGGGATCGAGCCGATCGTCGCCGTCAACAAGATGGACAAGGTCGACGACGAGGACGAGCGGCTGAACGCGATCTGTGACCGGCTGGGGCTCTACCCGCCCTGGCAGCAGTGGCAGGGGGAGACGATCGCGCCGATCTGTGCCAAACGGGGCTCGATGGAGCCGCTGTATGAGTGCCTGCGAACCCGATTTCACGAGGCGAAGCGTGACGACCTCCTCGGGTTCGTGAGCTAAGTCCCTCCGTCGAGCGTCCGGTCAGTTTCCGCCGCGAACGACGTGTCCGTACTTCAGGAGGGCGACGAACACCCCGCCGCCGACGAGGTTTCCGACGGTCGCCAACGAGAGGAACGCGAGGTAGTCGAGAACGGATATCGACGGCGACATGAACACGCCGAAGAGGACCTCCACGTTGCCCGCGATCGAGTGCGGGAGATGCAGGATTCCGATGGTCGCGGTCACGATCCAGATGATGAGGATCCGGCTCGTCGTCTCCTGTGCCGCCGTGATCAGCCAGGCGAGCAACCCCATCAACCACCCGGCGAAGACCCCGGCGACGAACAGCCAGCCGAGGTCGTGGGTGACGAGCTTGAGCGCGATCGCCTCGAAGGCGGCCGGCGTCACCACGCCGAGCCCGGGCATCAACAGCACCGCGAGCAGGGTGAACAGGAGCCCGCCGACGAGGTTCCCGACGTACACGAGCACCCACAGCCGAAGCAATCCGCGGATCGACGCCTGGCCGTCCAGCACCGGAACCACCGCCAGTGTGGTGTGTTCGGTAAACAGCTCTGAGCGGCCCAGGATGACGAAGACGAAGCCGACCGAATACGCACTGGCGAGCAGCAACTCGGTGGCGAGATCGCCGAACCCGCCCGCCGAAAGCGTGAGAATTGTCGCCATCAGCAATGGGCCGAAGCCGATGTCCAATCCCGCCGAAACGCCCGAGAGCAGCAGTCCCGATCGCTCCCGATTGATCTCGTGTAACCCGCTCTCGATCAGCGACTCGAGGACGTCCCGGGTCGGTTTCTGCTCCATCACGGCCGTGTTGGTTGATTCGCGGTCGGACACGAGGGGGGCTCTCCCAACTCGGACATCGACCCGCCGGTATGCAAACGTTTCCCCCACGATCACCTGTGCGCGTGTCGACGGGATCGGCCCCGAAAACGGTTATGCGATAGACACCCATAGCCGGGCGAACGGCGGCCGGTCGGGGGAACGATCGGTCGAGTGGCTCCCAGTCGGACGACGACGTGGTGACCGGTGCCCCACGGCGGCACGATCGATCACCGATCCCAACCACTATGCCGGTCGACGCCACGGATGAGGTATGTACGCGACGGCACCCGATCTGCTCCGCCTGGCGATCGTGCCGGTCTTCGCGTGGGCCGCGCTCCGCGATATCCGGACGCGGCGACTCCCGAACCGGCTGTGGCCCCCGGTGTATCTCTTCGGCGCGGTGCTGTTGGCGGTCGACCTCCTGATCCGCTGGCCGATCGGCGGCGTCGCCGACCGGCTGTTCCTCGTTCGGGTCGCGATCAGCCTCCTGTTCATCGCGCCGCTTGGCGTGGCGTTCTGGTACGTCGGCGGATTCGGCGGCGCCGACGCCAAGGCGCTCGTGGCGCTGGCGATCGTCTACCCGACGTTTCCGACGTACGTGCTCCCGATCGCGGGGATCCCGGCGCTGCCGGCGGTCGAGCCGGCGCTCGGCGTGTTCTCCCTGACGATCCTCACGAACACCGTCCTCGTCGGCGCCTGCTACCCGGTCGGGCTGGGGATCTACAACGCCCTCCGCGGCCGGCGATCGCCGGTGATGGTCCTTGCACGACCGGTCGCCATCCATCGGCTGCTGGCGGTCCACGGTCGACTCTTCGAGACGCGCGGGGGCTACACCCGGAACGGGCTCGACCTCGACGCGCTCCGGATGTACCTCCGGTGGCGCGGGACGACGCTGACCGCGGTGCGTGAGGACCCCGACCGCCATCGTGACCCGGAAAGCGTGACCGAGACGTACGCGCCGACCGACGGCGCGGCCCATCTCGAACCGGTGACTGACGGTGCCGAGGGATCCGCGACTGGCGACGCCGAGGGAACCGCGGCTGACGGCGCCGAGGGATCCGCAACTGACACCGAACCGATGGACATCGAACCGCCGGACGACGAATCGGCTGCCGACCCCTGGGCGGCCGCCCGGTTTCTCGAGTCGATCGAGGGAACGGCCTACGGCACCGACCCGGAAACGCTGCGCGAGGGGCTCGAGACCGTCGCCGACCCCGATCGGGATCGCGTGTGGGTCTCACCCGGGATGCCGTTCGTCGTCCCGATGTTCCTCGGGATCGTCGTCTCGCTCACCTACGGCGACGTCCTCTTTGCGGTCCTGCGGGCGATCGGGCTGGCGTAGGACCCGTACCTCGGGTCACCCCTCGGCGTCGATGGCGATCTCGCGGGTCGGGCTTCCGCCGCGCCACTGGAGATGGAGCCGCATCGACGGATCATCCATCTCGGCGATCTCGGGGTCGGTGACGTCGTGTTCATAGACGTATTCGGCGACGTCTCCGGCCACGACGTCGATCGTGATCGATGCCGCGGGCGCATACGCGATGCGCGGCCCGACGCGGTTGATCGCCGCGACGAAGGTCCCGTCGACGTCGCCGACGTTCTCGACGGTGATCGTCGCGGTGACGGTCTCGCCCAGCGTGATCGCGTCCGGCGCGTCGACCGAGACCGCGAAGTCGGTCGGGCCGCGCTCAAGCGCCGCCGTCGTGTCGGCAGCAAGCGCGTGAGCGCCGACGGATCCGTCACCGTCACCCTCGCCAGTTCCGTCGTCGGTCCCCCAGACGAGTCGGGCGTCGGACGCTCCAGGGAGCGGATTCGGAACCTGGACCGCGACCCAGCCGCGCTCGGCCGGATCGGGCTCGGGCCACCCGTACGCCTCGCCGAAGTCGGCGAGGGTCCCCGGCGACGGGCCGATCCCGGTCGTCGCCGGGAACGTCTCCGCCGGCGTCTCGAGCGCGAAGGAGTCAGGCGGGGACGACGTCGGGTCCTCGACGGCGACGTCGGCGACCACGTACTGCGACCCGCGGCCGCCATAGACGCCGTAGGAGTCAGGCGAGTCCATCGCGACGAGCTCCGGACGAACGGTCAGGTCGTGCACGGTGACGCCGGTCGCATCGGATCCACCGGGCGTGTCGGATCCACCGGGCGTGTCGGGTCCGTCCGTCGGTTTCCCGTCGTCAGTGCCGGTTGCGGTTCCGGTGACTGAGGGATCGGTCCCGTTTCCGTCGCCGTCACTGAGGGCGTCCCCCAGACAGCCGCCGACGGAGACGATCGCCGGAAGTGCGGTCCCGACGAGCACCCGTCGTCGAGTCGGATCCATACCGGCGGTACGGAGTCGTCTCCCAAAAGATCACGATTGGAACAAAGGCCCGTTTGAGCCATCTCGACCGCGGATTCCGGGCGAACAGGCCGCATACCGACCGTGATGAGTCGCCGGCTCGACCACCGGATGGGGCTGCACAACGACTACGTCGTTCGCCGCCAACGGCGTCATATGGATCCGGTCAACCAGGCGGATCTGGAGTGGACCGAACTGGACCGCGAGGACGCGACGTTCCGCAGGAAGCAGCTCGGCGAGGCGGCCGACGGCGCGGATCTCGGCTGTAGCCTCTATGAGCTTCCAGCCGGGGGACGGTCGTGGCCCTATCACTACCACACCGCAAACGAGGAGGCGATATACGTGCTCGCGGGAGCCGGAACGCTGCGTCTCGGCGAGGAGACGCATTCGATCGAGGCGGGCGATTACGTCGCCCTCCCGGCCGACGCATCCGGCGGCCATCGCGTGGTCAACGATGGCGACGATCCCCTTCGATATCTGGTCGTGTCGACGATGCGAGAGCCGGACGTGACGGTGTATCCGGACCGGGACCGGGTCGGCGTGTTCGTGGGATCGCCGCCGGGCGGACGCGACGGACGATCGCTGCACGGATACTACCCGATCGACGGTGACGTCGATTACTGGGAGGACACGACATCCGATGGCGAGTGAGCGAGCGCCCCAAAAGGCCTATTCGACCGCTCCGCCTCGATCGGAATATGAGTGAGGCCGCAGACCGAGACACGGAGGCCGCGGACGGCGGCGACCGGGGATCCGGAGGCCCTGACGCGACGATCGACGTCGCGTTCGGCGAGGACGGGCTCGTCCCCGCGATCGCCCAAGACGTCGACTCCGGCGAGGTGTTGATGCTCGCGTACGTCACCGAGGAGGCACTCGACCGGACGCTCGAGACGGGCGAGGCGCACTACTACTCCCGGTCCCGCGAGGAACTGTGGCACAAGGGCGGGACCTCCGGACACACCCAGAACGTCGCCGAGGTCCGCGTCGACTGTGACGCCGACACGCTGTTGTATCTCGTCGATCAGACGGGCGGCGCGTGTCACACCGGCCACCGGTCGTGTTTCCACCGAACGGTCGAGGGCGAGCACGTCGGCGAGCGCGTCTTCGATCCCGACGAGGTGTACTGACCGATGGTCGCCGTCGCGACGCCGACGCCACGGGGGACGATGGCGTGAACGACGCGGTCGCGAACGTCGAACCGGTCGCGTCGGCCGCAAGCGCAGCCGCGGAACTGCGCGAACGATACGACGAACGCCACTCGATCGAGTCGCGGATCGACGAGGTGGGTCGCGACCGCGTCGAAGCCGCCGCGGACGCGTATCGGCGGGCCGTCCGGGTGCTCGACCGGTACGAGGAGGACGCGACCGGCACCGGCGATTTCGGCTCCTACGTCCGCTTCGAGGGCGAGTTCGAGGCAGCCACCGACGTCGGCGACGACGTGCCCGCGGGCGAGGCGTTCGCGGCCGCGAACGAGGCCGTGGACAAGCGGCGACTCTCGGAGTCCGACTTCGACGCCGCCCGGGAGGCGCTCGAGCCGGCCGGCGAGTACGTCTCGCTGCTCGAGGAGCGCGACGAGGCGGTCGACGAGTATCGGCGGGCGAGACACGACGCCAGCGAGGCTCGCGACCGACTGGCCGATCACCTGGCGGACCGCGAGGCGGTCGCGGACCGGGACCACGTCGATCTCGACGCGCCGGTCGATCGCATCCGCGAGCCGGTCGAGCGCTACAACGAGGCGGTTCGGGAGGCGTTCGAGTCGTTCCTGAAAACCGAACGCACGCGCGAGGTCTTCGCCCTGCTCGAGACGGCCGAACGCTATCCCCTCGTCGAGATCGACCAGCCGCCACGGGATCTCCAGGAGTACGCCGACGACCACGCCGCCGGCGAGGAGCCGCTGCCGACGCTGCTCGAGTACGCCGACTACTCGCAGTCGAAACTGGACCACTACGTCGACGACCCCGGCGCGCTTCGGACCGCGGTGGCGGTCCACCGGACCTGGATCGACCGTCTCGACGGCGAGCCGTTCACGCTCGCGTGGCCGCCGACGCCGGCGGAGGAGCTCCGCTACCGGATCAAGGAGCTGACGCCGCTGGTCTCGCGGTTCGCGGACGAGGGGACGGTTGCACTCCTGCGGACGGTTCGCGACCGGACGCGCGAAGACGACTACGAGCGAATACGCGAGGCGGCGGTCACACGGGCCGAACTCGACGAGGCCGACAGGGAGCTGCTCGCCTCGGGCGCGATCCACGACCGGGTGGCGACCGCCCGCGACGTACTCGATCTGATCGAGACGGTGCTCGCGGAGACGGAGGAGTAGACCGCCTGAACGAGGAGAGACTGGCCGGAGTCGTTACCGCGCGTCCTCGAGCGCCGCGAGCACCCCGTCCGCGAGTTCCTCGGCGCGGTCGGCTGACCGGGCCTCGGCGTAGACGCGGACCTTCGGCTCCGTCCCCGAGGGGCGGACCAGGACCCAGGCGTCGCCGTAATCGAGCCGGTAGCCGTCCGTGGTGTTCGGCTCGGCAGCCGCCTCGCGGACGTACGCTTCGGCGGCACCCAACAGGCGATCGAGTTCGGCGTCGGAGTCGTAGGAGACGTTGTGGCGGACGTTGACGTAGTCAGCGTAGGGTGTGACGACCTCGCTGGCGGGGCGGCCGTCCGCGAGCAGCTCGAGAAACCGCGCCGCGATGTAGGCGCCGTCCCGCGAGAGCCGATACTCCGGGAAGAAGACGCCCCCGTTGCCCTCGCCGGCGATCGGGACCCGTTTCCCGGCTGCTTGGAGCTCTCGGACCCGAGTGATGATGTTCGTCGCACCGATGGGCGTCAACTCGAGGTCGGCGCCGACGTCCTCGCACACGTCGACGAGCCGCTGGGAGACGTTGACCGCCGAGACCGCAGCGTCACCCGCCGAGAGAGCATCGGCAGCCAACGCCGCCAGCGAGGCGTCGCCCTCGATGTACGCACCGGTCTCGTCGACGAAGACGGCCCGATCGGCGTCGCCGTCGTGCGCGATCCCGAGATCGGCGTCGCTCGAGCGGACGAGCCGCTGGAGATCCCCGAGATGTTCCGGAACCGGTTCCGGGAGCCGTCCGGGAAACCGGCCGTCCGGCTGCGCGTTCACGGTGCGGACCGAACAGCCGAGACGACGGTAGATCGCCGGATTGGTCAGCGATCCGGCACCGTGACCCGGATCGACGGCGACGGTGAGGTCGGCGTCGGCGATGGCCGCCCGGTCGACGGCTTCGACGACGGACTCGACGTAGGCGTCGTTCACGCCGTCGATGGTGGTCGTTTGACCGGCACCCCGCCAGTCGGTCTCATCGAACTCCTCGCCGAGAACGTGGTTCTCGACGCGCTCGAGGGCGTCGACCTGAAGCTCGACGCCGTCGTCGCCGACCAGCTTGATGCCGTTGAACTCCGGCGGGTTATGGGAAGCAGTCACGAGGACGCACGGAGTCTCCCGGACCGCACAGTACCGGCCGACTGCGGGCGTCGGGGCCACACCGAGCCGGTCGACGTCACAGCCGACCGCCGCGAGCCCGGCCGCGGCGGCGTTACAGAGCAGCTCGCCGGTCGTCCGGGTGTCCCGTGCGACCGCGACGCGGTCGGTCTCCCACACCGTGCCCGCCGCCTTCGCCACCCGCAGCGCGAACTCCGGCGACAGGTCGGCGATCGCGACCCCGCGCGTCCCGCTCGAGCCGAACAGCTTCATACTGGGTGCACGGACGCACCGGGGAAAGCGATTCCGAAGCCACCCCACTCGAAGTCCGAAGCCACCCCACTCGAGGTCCGAAGCCGCCCCACTCGAGGGGCTAGACGATGGCGATGTCGGGACGTTCATACGACCGCGGCGGCTACGCGAACGTATGACGCTGTCACGACGGGCGTTGCTCTCGAGCGTCGGGACCGCCGGGACCATCGCGGTTGCTGGCTGTCTCGACTTCGCCGCCGGAGAGGGGCCACAGGGACCGTCGGGAGAGATCGACGAGTTGTCGTGTGACGACGACTCTTTCCGGCGACTCGACCAGCGGTTTCCCGAGGACGAGGCGAGCTACGTCTCGGCATACACCGCCGACGACGTCCGGTTCGAGCTCGCGCTCCAGGGGGCCGAGAAGACCTACGGCAGCGATCTTCGGATCGTCCTCCGCTGTCTCGACCAGGACGTCGACGCCGAGATCGCGAGCGACGAGCACATCGCGGTGCAGCGACGAACGGCGTCCGGGTGGCAGGACGTTCGTGGAACACCCGACGGCAGCGAGGTGACGTATCCGGAGTCGACGAAAGTCGTCAACTCCGGCGAGGGATACACGTGGTCGCTTACGCTCCGGGAGGAGGCGGTCGCGGACACGCTCTCGACCGCCGATCTCGAGGTCTGTCCCGCCCTCGGCGCCGGGACACACCGGTTCGTTTACTGGGGACTGCCGGGCGACGTCGCCATCGGTCGGCAGTTCGAGATCATCGGTTAGTCAGCGGTTCGATCGTCGAAGTCGACGGTTCGATCGCCACGGCCGGCGTCAGGAACCGCCGGCCGCACGAGCACGCTGCCGGGCCGCCTCGATCGAGGTTCCCTCACGAAGGAGTGCGTCGACGAACAGCTCGCCGGCCTTGTAGGAGGACCGGACCATCGGTCCCGACGCACAGTACAGGAAGCCGAACTCCTCCTCGGCGACCCGACGCCACGTCTCGAAGACGTCGGGATGGACGTACTCGAAGACGTCGAGATGTGACCGGGAGGGCTGGAGGTACTGCCCGAAGGTGACGATATCGACGTCGATCTCGCGGAGATCCGACAGCGTCCGGTAGACCTCGTGGTCGTACTCACCGACGCCGAGCATCAGGCTCGTCTTCGTGTGGATGTCCGAGGTTCGGTTCACACGATCGAGCACCGCCAGCGACTGTTCATAGCCCGCGCGGCGGTCACGTACCGGCCACTGGAGCCGTTCGACCGTCTCGACGTTGTGGGCGATCACGTCGGGATCCGCATCGATGATCCGGTCGATCGCGTTGGGGTCCCCCCCGAAGTCGGGGATCAACACCTCGACGAGAATTTCGGGATCGCGGTCGTTGATCGCCCGGATCGTCTCCGCGAAGTGTGCCGATCCGCCGTCGGCGAGGTCGTCGCGATCAACGGACGTCAACACGACGTACTCGAGCCCGATCTCGGCGACTGCGTCGGCGACGTTCTCGGGCTCGGTGGGATCGAGCGGATCCATCCCACCCGTTTCGACGTCACAGAAGTTACACCCTCGCGAGCACCGATCCCCCATCAGCATGAACGTCGCCGTGCCGGGCCCGTCGCGGCCGGACCAACACTCGCCGAGGTTCGGACAGTTGGCCTCCTCACAGACCGTGTTGAGGTTCCGGTCACGAAGGGTCGATTTGATCTCGGTGAACCGCGTGCCGGCCGGTGGCTGCGTCTTGAGCCAGTTCGGTTTCCGCCGCCTCGATGCCATACCGGTCATTGGACGCAAGCCGGCAAAAACGTGGGGATCGATCCGTCCAGGGCGGTCGGTTCGCGGCGTTTGGGTTCGGCACGCTTTAGCATCTTCACCGAGTATATGCGTGTATGGAGTGGAGCACCGACTGGGGCCTCAGGGGCAGAATGGCGTTCACGATGTTCCTGCTGTTCGCCCTCTATCTGGCGTTCGTTGGGGTCCTCGTGTCCGTATTCAACGCGGGAATCTTCGTCACCCTCCTGCTGCTTGGCGGCTTCTCGCTTGCACAGTACTTCTTCAGCGACAAACTCGCCCTCCGAAGTATGGGCGCCCGAACGGTGGAGCCCGACGAGGCGCCGGAGCTTCATCGGTCGATCGAGCGGCTGAGCCAGCAGGCGGACCTCCCGAAACCGACGGTCGCGATCGCCGACACCCAGGTCCCGAACGCGTTCGCGACCGGGCGCAACCAGCAGAACGCGACGGTCTGTGTCACGACGGGACTGTTGAACACCCTCGATCAGGACGAGCTCGACGGCGTGCTCGCCCACGAGCTCGCGCACGTCAAGAACCGCGACGTGATGGTGATGACCATCGCGTCGTTCCTCTCGACCATCGCGTTCTTCATCGTCCGATGGGGCTGGCTGTTCGCCGGTAACGACCGAAACGCCCCGCCCGTGTGGGTCGCGATCGTCGTGTCCCTGCTCGTCTGGATCGTCTCCTTCCTGCTCATCCGCGCGCTCTCGCGGTACCGGGAGTTCGCCGCCGATCGGGGCGCGGCCAGCATCACCGGCAATCCGAGCGCGCTCGCGTCGGCGCTCCAGCGGATCAACGGGCGGATGGATCGAGTCCCCAGCGAGGACCTCCGACAGGAGGCGGAGATGAACGCGTTCTTCATCATCCCGATCCGGTCGGGGCTCATCGGGAAACTCGCCAGCACGCACCCGCCGATGGAGCGACGTGTCGAGCGGCTCCGCGAGCTCGAGCGCGAGCTCGAAACCGCGTGAGAAAGGCCCTAATCCCTCCGGCCCCTACGCCGGGACAGTAGATGGGACTCTTCGAGACGATCCGGTCCGTGTTCGGCACGAACGCGGAATCGGACGCCACGCGCGAGGCCGACCCCGAGGACCTCTTCGGGATGTCGACGGCCTATATGACGATGGAGGCGGACCTCGGGTACGACCACGTCGGGGAGGCGGCGCTGTGTTTCTCCGGCGTCGACTCGACGGCGTTCGCCGACGCCGTCGACGACGTCGAGGCGATCCTCGATGCCGGCGAGGCGGAGACGGGGACCGGCTTCCACCAGCACGAGGACGACCACGGCTATCGCTGGTTCGTCCTCGAGGATGACGATCCGGAGGACCTCGTGACGAGTGTCCACTTCGCGGCCGACACGTTCGTGGAGGCGGGATTCGGGTCGCGACTGCTTGCGGCCGTGTTCGGCTTCGAAACCACGGATCGGTGCGCGTACTGGATCTACTCCTTCCGCCGAGGTGCCTATTACCCGTTCGTGCCGACCGGATCCAGCGATCGGGACGAGCGCGTCGAGTTCAAGCTTCGGTCGGTGCTTGAGTCCGAACTCGACGTCGAGGACGACGAGTCCTACTGGTACCCACTGTGGCCGGATGCGTCCGGCGATCATCCCTGGGAGTGACCCGGATGGGCGAACCAACCGAGAGCCCTGCTGAAGCGGAGACGGCTGAGGACGGCGCGACCGACGATGACGGGATCGGTCGACGGGGAGACTCGTCTCGGGACGACACCCGGTATGGCGGTCGAGACCGCTCCCCGAAGCCGGTGCTTCGAGCGATCGCGGTCCAAGCGGCGGTCCTCTCGGCGGCGACGCATATCCTCTGGGCGTGGCCGCGTTTCGGTACGGGCACCGACCCGCGCCCCGCCACGTTCCTCCTGGCGGCGGCGTTCACCGTGCTTATCGCGGTTGCGACGGTTCGAGGCGGAGAGTACCGCCGGCTGTATGCCCTCGGTGCCGGGACGCTGGCGGCGTTTCTCGTCGGCTTCCTCCTGTGGCATCGGACCGCCCCGATCGAGGCGCTGGTCGGCGACCCGTACGCGCTCGTCGGGAAGGCTGCTGAGGGCGTCGGCGTCATCGCGTTCGTCGCGCTGTACCGACTTGCACCCCCGACGGCAGTCGCACTTGATCGCCTCCGGAAGGATGATGAGCGGACAGGACCGGAGGAATGACCGATCCGGACCCGTACCTGACGGTCGCCGAACGGGCACGGGCCGCCTTCGAGGTGCGGGGGTCGGAGTTCATCGGGCACGTCGGGCCGGCATCGTCCGTCGAGGGGGCGGAGACGTTCGTCGACGCGATCCGGACCGAATACGACGACGCGACCCACAACGTCCCGGCGTACCGTGTGCCGGCGACATCACCGGAGGAACGGTCATCGAATGGGCACGGAGACGATTCCGTGATGATCCGGGAATACGCGAGCGACGACGGCGAACCATCCGGGTCCGCCGGAAAGCCGGCGCTGAACGTCCTCCAGGGGCGTGATCTCCGCAACGTGGTCGTCGTGATCACGCGCTATTACGGCGGGACGAACCTCGGCGTCGGCGGGCTCGTACGGGCGTACGGACGTGCCACGAAGGAGGCGATCGAGGCGGCCGGCATCCGTGAAGAAGTCCCACACAGGCAACTAACGGTGACGACGTCCTACGACGACTCCGGGACCGTTCGAGGGATCCTGGAGTCGGTGGGCGTGGATTTCGAGGCCGACTACGACGTCGACGTGCGCTTCGCGGTTCGGGTTCCGGTCGCGGCCGTCGCGGAGCTCGAGGACCGGCTCCGAAGCGCGACCAGCGGACGCGTCTCGATCGACGAGTGATCGACTGCCGACGAGGACTGATCGAGCTGTTCGGCGGAAATCGATCGGACGAGCCAGCCGGCACCGGCGCCGGATCGAGCCCGAGCGTCAAAATGGCGAACAGGCGATGAAAGCTGGAACCGAACGTGGGGGTGTCGCTCGGCAGAGAACGTGGATCCCACGGCGGACATCGCGCACCCGCCTCGCCGGCCGTGGGACAGGCAGTCAGGACATACGGCGGCTGGAGCGGTATCAGGTATATACCTCCGGACGGATCTCGACTCGAAACGTGGTGTTCAGTCGACGATGATGTCGGAGCTGTTCCCGGCGACGCCACCGGAATCTGGCTCCATCTCCCGCTGATACCGGTCGATCCACTCGGCGAAGCAGTCGGGGCAGAGCCGCTGGGTGTCGATGTTCGCGCGGTCGACGCTCAGCCGGATCGTTCGGGCGAGCGCGTCCGGCGTCGGGTCCCCGCAGGCGCTACAGGGCTCGTCTGGCTCCGCGTCGGTCATACCGGTAGCTCATCGGGCAGTCTCTTAAAATGGATGGGGCGATCGTCGTCCGGAGGCGTACCAGTCCGATCGGAAACGGAATCAGGTCGTGCGGAACGCCCGATCGCCGGCGTCGCCGAGTCCCGGGACGATGAAGCCGTCATCGTCGAGGTGGTCGTCGATGGAGACGGTGAGCAGGTCGGCCTCGGGGGCGGCGTCGCCGACTCGAACGAGGCCATCGGGTGCCGAGACCGCCGACAGGACGAACAGGTTCTCGTAGCCGTCAGCCTCCGAGAGCACGTGGTCGAGGACGGCACACATCGTCGACCCGGTCGCGAGCATCGGGTCGGCGATGATGACCGTGTCGTCCTCGGTGATCTCGGGGAGCTTCACGTAGTCGATCGTGATCGGGAACTCGCCGGCGTCGTTCATCCCGGCGTCCTCGTCGCGCCCCGCGGAGATGACGCCCTGTTTGGCCCGCGGGAACGCCTTGAGCAGCCCCTCGACGAACGGGGTGGCGGCGCGCAGCACGTTGATGATCACGACGTCGTCGAGGCCCTTCACGCGCTCGCCGGTCGTCTCGGCCAGCGGCGTCGTGACGGGGACGAACTCAGTGTCCATCGCGCCGTCGATGATCTCGTAGCCACAGATGCGGCCGAGTTTGACGAGCCCCTTCCGGAAGGCGACCTGTTCGGTCTCGACGTCCCGGAGCCGCGAGAGGGTATCCTTCGCCAGCGCGTGTGTGATCAGGTAGGCGTCGTCGCGGTCTTCGATCGTCATTATCGGCGATACCGGTCGCCGAATCTTTAAAAATCCGGTTTCGTCGTCCCCGACCGCGAGGATGACCGTCCCCGAGCCCACGAACCGCTTCGGTCCCCGATCAGTTTCACCGAGGTACCCGACCCCTTTTAGCCGATGACGCCGAACCATCGACCGTGTCAGACCCGGCGTATCTGCGGTTCTTTCCGTACGAGGAGCCCTATCCGAACCAGCGCGAAGCGATGGATAGGGTCGCGAACGCGCTCTCACGCGGCCAGGACGTCCTCTTCGAGGGCGCGCCCGGAACGGGGAAGACCCTCTCGGCGCTCGTGCCGGCGCTCGAACACGCACGCGAGCACGATCGGACGGTCGTCATCACCACGAACGTCCACCAGCAGATGCGCCAGTTCGTCGAGGACGCGCGGGCGATCACGCGAACGGAACCGATCCGGGCGGTAGTGTTCAAGGGGAAGTCGTCGATGTGTCACATCGACGTCGACTACCAGGAGTGTCAAACGCTACGGGACACGACGCGGTCGCTCGTCGAGGCCGAGGCGGACAAGGGCGAGCTCGAGCGCCGCCAACGCGAACTGTTGGCGGAGAGTCGCGACGGCGACGCCGCGGCCGCGGAGGCACGCGAGGTCGTAATGGAGGAACTCGACGATCTGGACGAGGAGATCGCGGAGATCGACGCGACGAACGTCTGTGACCACTACTACAACAATCTCACGCGGGACACGGACGCGTTCTTCGAGTGGCTCTTCGAGGACGTCCGAACGCCCGAGGACGTCTACGAATACGCCGAGGAGCGCGACCTGTGCGGCTACGAACTGCTGAAGGAGGGGATGGAGGGCGTCGACCTCGTCGTCTGCAACTATCACCACCTGCTCGATCCGACGATCCGTGAGCAGTTCTTCCGCTGGATCGACCGGGATCCCTCGGAGATCATCACCGTGTTTGACGAGGCACACAACGTCGAGGACGCCGCACGCGAGCACGCGACGCGAACGCTCACCGAGAACACCCTCGAGTCGGCGCTCGAGGAGATCGACGGGAGCGACGATTCCCGAGCCGAGGCCGCCGAGAACGTCGTCTCGGCGTTCCACGAGGCGCTCGTCGAGACGTACGATTCGGCCCTGGGGTTCGGGGAGCGAGAGTCGATCGGCGATCGCTGGGAGGACGTCTCGATAGCCAACGAGGACCGTCGCGACGACCTCACGCTCGCGTTCCTTGACCGATACGCGGGTCGCGGGATCGACGTCGAGGCCGAGCTCGCGGTCCAGCTCGGACGGGCGTTCGACGAGGAGTACGATCGCCAGTATCGGGAGGGAGAGACGACGAGCCGGAAGGAATCGGGAACCCTGCAGGCCGCACGGTTCATCGCGACGTGGATGGACGAAGGTGCGGAGTTCGGCCAGTATCCGGTCGTCTCCGTGCGACGCAACGAGACCACCGACGAGGTCTACGGCCGGGCGGAGCTGTACACCTGTATCCCGCGAACGGTCACGAGCGAGCTGTTCGAGGAGGTCGCCGCGTCGGTCCTGATGAGCGCGACGCTGCGCCCCTTCGACGTGACTGCCGACGTGCTCGGGCTCGAGGACGTCGCGAGCTTGGCCTACGAACTCGCGTATCCGGCGTCGAACCGCGTCACCTACGCCGTCGACACGCCGCCGCTTTTCGCCTCGGACCGATCGGACCCGGAGGTGCAGGGGACGATCGGCGAACTCCTCCGGGACGCCATCCGGTTCACGCCGGGGAACACGCTGGTCTTCTTCCCGTCGTATTCCGAGGCCGAACGGTACTATGAACGACTCCGAAGCGGGATCGACGGACGCTCGGAACCGGATCGAGCCGGACCGCTCGGGACGCTCCTCCTCGACGGATCGAGCGTGGAGACGGAGACCCTCCGCCGTCGCCTCGTCGACGGCGACGACTGTACGCTTTTCACCTCGCTGTGGGGAACGCTGGCGGAGGGCGTGAGTTTCGACGACGACGCGGCACGAACCGTGATCGTCGTCGGCGTCCCGTACCCACACCTCTCGGACCGAATGGAGGCAGTTCAGGCCGCCTACGACCGCGCGTTCGCCGAGGGCTCCGGAACCCGTGACCCGGGATGGACCTACGCCGTCGAAGTCCCGACGGTCAGGAAGACGCGGCAGGCGCTCGGTCGGGTCATTCGGGGCCCCGACGACTTTGGGGCCCGGATACTCGCCGACCGACGCTACACCGGCGCCGATATGGGCAAGTATTCGGTCAGGGATCGGTTCCCGCCCGAGGAGCGTTCAGAGCTCATCGACATCGCGCCGGAGAAGGTGAAGTTCGGGATATTGAACTTTTTCACGGACCACGACGCCTACGACGGGGATCCGCCGAGCCCGTAGCGGACGGGAGACGGGAACGGCGACCCCGAAGACCGGCTTTTGACGCCTCAACTCGGGTTCTTGCGGGTCAGATCGCTCCCGCAGACCGGACACCGGTCCCGATCGTCGTCGAACGTCCGGCCGCAGCCGGCACACTGAAACAGCCACTCGCGCTCCTCGGTGATGCCCTCGCGGGCGATGGGGTCGACGGCGACGTCGAGCCGCTCGGCGACGTTCTGCATCGCGTAGTCGTCGGTGACGAGCGTGGCGTCGAGTTCGACGGCCGCGGCGATCAGACGAACGTCGGTCTCCGAGAGCGTGTCGGCGTCACCGGAGTTCCGGGCGGCGCGTTCGACGCGCGCGATGACGTCCGCGTCGGGAACGTGCACGTGCATTCCCGACCCCTCCATCGCGCCGAACCGGAGGGCGTGACCGCCGTCGAGCTCCTCGTGGACCGCGGGAATCGACGCCGTGGGGCCGTCGACGTCGTACTCGTGGATGAATGCCGACGAGTCGAGAACGAACATTACCGCGAAACGACGATGTAGTCCTTGACGGCCTGCACGTTCCCGACCGGGATCTCGATCCGTCCTCGGTCGTCGGCCGAGAAGCCCACACGACCGGGGTCGAGCTGTTCGTGCGGCGAGACCAAGAGGTTTCGCAGCTCGCCGGTTTTGAGGTTCATCGTGATGTTGTACAGGTCGCCGAGTTCGGTACCGTCGGCGCCCATCACGGCTTTACCCGAGAGGTTCTCCGCGAGGATGTCGGCCATACGTCGATCGATCCGGGGCGTCACCTTAAACGCCACGGGCCGTCAGACGGTCGGCGGACGGAAACCGATCGATCCGTGGTCGGGAGCGCTCCGAAACGGGCGAGATCGCCCCTTCGCGTTTTGAAACACTTAACTGGCGTCCACGACTCGAACACGATAAGTAACCTTCTCGGGGGCATTCCGATGACCGACGACACACACTCCACCACCCTTCGAACGCCGATCGTCGCCGTGCTCGGCCACGTCGATCACGGCAAGACCAGCCTGCTCGACAAGATACGCGGATCGGCCGTCAGCGAGGGCGAGGCCGGCGCGATCACCCAACACATCGGGGCGACGGACATCCCGTTGGCGACGATCTCGACGATGGCGGGCGAGCTCGTCCAGCCAGAGGACTTCGACCTGCCGGGATTGCTGTTCATCGACACGCCGGGGCATCACTCCTTCTCGACGCTGCGCGCGCGCGGCGGCGCGCTCGCCGACATCGCGGTGTTGGTCGTCGACGTAAACGACGGCTTCCAGCCGCAAACCGAGGAGGCGATCGACATCCTGCGCCGAACCGGAACCCCGTTCGTCGTGGCCGCCAACAAGATCGACACGACGGCCGGGTGGAACCCCCAGGAGGGACTGCCGATCCAGGAGACCTACGAGGAACAGTCCGAGCGCGCCCGGTCGATGCTCGATGAGAACATCTACGCGCTCATCGGCGAGCTCTCGGATGCGGGGTTCTCGGCCGACCTCTACTGGCGCGTCCAGGACTTCCAGAAGAACATCGGCGTCGTCCCCGTCTCCGCGATGACCGGGGAGGGAGTCCCGGACCTGCTGACCGTGCTGATGGGCCTCTCCCAACGGTTCATGAAGGAGGAGATGGCGATCGACGTCGCCGGCCCCGGCGTCGGCACCGTCCTCGAGGTGAAAGAGGAGCGCGGCTTCGGCGCCACCGTCGACGCCGTGATGTACGACGGCGTGATCCGGACGGACGATCAGGTCGTCATCGGGGGACAGGATGAGCCGATCGTCACGGACATCCGGGCGCTGTTACAGCCCCAGCCGCTGGCGGAGATCCGGACCGAAAAGCAGTTCGAGAAGGTCGATTCGGTCGCCGCGGCGGCGGGCGTGAAGATCGCCGCCCCCGACCTCGCGGACGCGATGGCCGGTGCGCCAGTCCGGGTCGTCCGCGACCGGGACATCGACGACGTGATCACCGAGGTGACCGCCGAACTCGAGGAGATCGACGTCGACACCGCCGAGGACGGGGTCGTGATCAAGGCGGACACGCTCGGATCGCTCGAGGCGATGGCGAGCGCGCTCAAGGAGGCGGAGATCCCGATCATGCGCGCCGAGGTCGGCGACATCGCGCCGCGGGACGTCGCGATCGCCGAGACAGCGAACCAGGACGAACACAAGGCGATCCTCGGGTTCAACGTCGACATTCTCGCGAACGCCAGCGACGAGCTGGAGGCCGCCGACGTCAAGCTGTTCACCGACGACGTCATCTACCAGCTCATCGAGGAGTACGACACGTTCGTCGAGGAACGCAAACGGGCCCAACAGGAGACGATCCTCGACAAGATCGTCAGACCGTCGCGGTTCCGCCTGCTGCCCGACCACACCTTCCGGCAGAACGACCCCGCCGTCGTCGGCGTCGAGGTGCTTGCGGGGACGCTCCAGAACAACCGCCACGTCGTCGAGTTCGAGAACGGCGAGCCCGACCGACGAGGCCAGCTCTCGGGCATCCAAAAGCAGGGCGAGGACGTCGAGGAGGCGCGGGCGGGCGAGCGCGTCAGTGTCGCCATCGACGGCCCGACCGTCGGCCGCCAGATCGAGGAGGGCGACGTCCTCTGGACGGAGATCCCCGAAAAGCACGCGAAGATCCTCGAACAGGAACTCTCCGACGACATCACCGCCGACGAGCTCGAAGCGCTCCACGGCTATCTCGACAAGCGGCGGAGTCGTGACCCCTTCTGGGGGAAGTGAAGAACGGATCCGGTCGCTACGCGTCGGTGAGAGTGGTCACTTCGCCGTCGGTGTGATCTCGCCGACCGCGTCCATCACCTGGAGGGCCGCACTCGCCGCGAGCCCCTTGGCGACCTCCTCGGTGTCGGTGTCGGCCAGCCCCGTCTCGAGGTCCTCGACGTCGGGGGAGAACCCGGCGGTGACGGGATGTCCGGCGGGCGGGTTTACCGCGACGGTCGCCTGTGGGCCGTTGCTCCCGACGGAGAGTTCCGATCCGACGACGTAGCTGTTGGGGAGGTACGATTCCGTTCGCGAGACGATCCCGGCAACCGCGGTTCGAAGCTCGCGTTCCTGTGTCGCGGACAGCTCGATGGCCGTCCGGTCCGGTTCGCCGGCTGGGGTGACGCCCGGTGATCCCGCGTACGGGTTATTGCCGTTCATTGAGGATGGGATCGATAGGGCCACCGCGTTCAAAAAGGCGTCGGCGATCGGGGGCGGGGTGGAACGGGAGATCGATCGGATCAACGGTTCGGTCGATCGGCAGAGCCGGTCAGCGGACCCGGTCAGCAGAGCCGGTCAGCAGATCGGTTCCGACTCCCCATAGGCCGCGATCACGACGACGCAGGTGTGTGCGTCCGGGGCCGGCTCCGCCGACTCGACGAGGGTCGTCCGGTCCCGCAGGTCCCAGTCGCGGAGTTGGGCGCCCGCATCGAGACCGTCGTCGATCCCCGCCCGGACCGCCGTCGGGTCGTCGCCGGTCACCTCGTAGAACAATCCGGGACCCGGGCCGGTCGCCCACCCGAGCCCGGCCGCGATCGTCCCGGTGTCATCCTCGGCGGCGCCGGTCACCGACTCGGGCCCGACGAGGCGTTTCGCCTGCACGACGAACAGGCGGTTGCCGGCCGGACCGAGGTCGGGTGCGCGGTCGACGATCTCGACGGTCGCATCGGCCGGGACGACCGAGGAGACGGTGACGAGGTTGTAGTTGTGCAGGTTCGCGTCCGCGAGGGCCGCGTCGTACGCCGCCATCGCCGTCGGGGCGACGCCGACGCCGGCGGCGACGTGGATCGATGCCATCATCGATGATCGGCGGGCGACGCGCTAAGGGATTTCGAAACCGACCGACGGACGAACCCGGTGGGGAGATGGAGACCCCGGAAGAACCGATCGGGGTGCGCGAGACGGTCAGTATTGGTAGTGAATGTTGCGGTCCGCGGTTTCCTCCGCCGAGTCGAGCTTCTCCACGGCGTCCTCGAAATCGGCTCGGGTCACCTCGGTTCGGCCGTCACGGATCGCGAACATCCCGGCCTCGGTGGCCAGCGAGGCGAGGTCCGCGCCGCTGAACTCCTCGAGGTCCGTGACGAGCCCGGAGAGGTCGAGGTCGGCGGCGACGTTCATTCCCTCGGTGTGGATCTCGAGGATCCGTTCGCGGGCCTCGGCGTCGGGCTTGGGAACCTCGATGAGCCGGTCGAAGCGGCCCGGCCGGAGGATCGCCTCGTCGAGCATATCGAACCGGTTGGTCGCGGCCATGATCCGGATCTCGCCGCGGTCGTCGAAGCCGTCCATCTCGGAGAGCAACTGCATCATCGTCCGCTGGACCTCGGCGTCGCCGGAGGTCTTCGAGTCCGTCCGCTTGGCGGCGACGGCATCGATCTCGTCGATGAAGATCACGGCGGGCTCGCGGTCGGCGGCGAGCTCGAAGAGGTCACGAACCAGCCGTGACCCCTCGCCGATGAACTTCCGGACGAGCTCGGAACCGGCCATCTTGATGAAGGTGGCATCGGACTCGTTGGCGACGGCCTTCGCGAGCATCGTCTTGCCCGTCCCGGGCGGCCCGTGCAACAGGACGCCGCTCGGCGGTTCGACGCCGACCGTTTCGAACGTTTCGGGGTTTTCGAGGGGGTCCTCGACGGCCTCACGGACGTCACGGATCTGGTCGTCGATGCCGCCGATGTCCTCGTAGGTCACGTCCGGCGAGGCGTCGACCTCCATCGCCTGTGCCCGCGCGTCGGTTTCGTCGTCGAGCACCGTCTGGATGGCGAAGGAGTCGTTGATCGCCACGCGGTCACCGGGGTCGAGATCGGCCGACACCGAAGAGGCCGCCTCGGTGAGCACCTCCTGGTTGTTGCCGTGCTGTTTGATCACGACGCCGTCCTCCGTGGACTCCTCAACGGAGGCAATGTACAGCGAGGAGGTCTTCAGGACCTCGTTCTCCCGTTTGAGTTCGTCGACGTCGCGCTGGAGTTCCGACCGGCGGCTTTCGACGTCCTCGAGCCGCTGTTCGAGCTCGTCGTTCACCTGCACGATCCGCCGGAAGTGCTTGCGGATCGCTTCGAGCCGTTCCCCATCGCTCATCTCGGGATCGAGTTCGAGGCGGGGACGGTCCGGCAGTGACGGACTGTGGGACATTCGTTGCCGGTGGTACGGTTTCGGCGTACATGTGCCTTTGGGTCACGGCCCGTTTTCCGGACGGACCGGGCGTAGAATGTGACCAGTGCGACGATCGGTGCGGCGATCGTCGTGAGTCAGCGTCCGTGCGACGGTCGGGGGGATCAGCGTCCGATCGTCGCGAGATTCTCGAGCGCGACCGATTCGGGGAGCCGGTCGAGCACCGTCTCCTCCCAGTCGTCGTGTGCGAACGTGATCGTGGTTTCCGGATGGTCTCCGGCGAGTCGGGTGACGCCGTCGACGGCGGCGCGGCGCAACGCGGCGTTCGACCGGGCTGGTGCCTCGGCGGTCAACGGATAGGTCTCCGACAGCGCCGGCGGGATGGGTCCGAACGGGGGCCTGACTCGCCACACGGCGTCGTAGTCGTGATCGGAGGGCGGCTTCGAGACGGTCAGGAGGAGCGACTCGGGAACCGACAATCGCCCGAGTCGATCGTGGTGGCGTGCGATCTCGGGGCGACGGGCGGAGTCGGCCGAAAGCGAGAAGAACGTTCCCTTCGAGACGGGGTCGGTCCTCTCGAGCTGGTCGCGGTGGTCGAGCAGCGCCTGATAACCGTCCCACATCGCCGGGTGGCCACGGGCACGGCGTTCGACGAGTTCGAGGAGGGTTCCGGACCGAAGGGCCTCCTTCACCCGACGGAGTTCCTCGAGGGTGACGTGGAGGTTGTGCTCGGCGAGCAGTCGTTCCCGCTCGGCATCCGCGGCGTCGCGGAGGGACGCGGGCGTGTGCTCGGCACAGATCGGGCAGGAACACGGGAGATACGTGAGGTCCTCGAGGTGTTCGGTACCCGAAACCGTTAGATAACGACCGTCACGCGCCATCAGCGCGTAGGCCGCCGAGTCGAACAGGTCACAGCCGCAGGCAACCGCGAGCGCGAGCATCATCGGGTGGCCGGCGCCGAAGAGGTGCACCGGACAGTCCGGGTCGAGCCCGCGTTTCGCCCCCATCACCACGTCGACGACGTCGGCGTACCGATAGCCGTTCATCAGGGGGACGACCGCACCGATCGGGAAGACGTCGAGGTCCGTCGCGGCGGCGTGGCGGCCGGCGCGTTCGCGGAGATCCGGGTACGTCGATCCCTGGACCGGGGCGTTGACGAGCATTTCCCCGGTATCGATGGCGGCAGCGTCCGCCAGTGCCGTCTCGGTCGTCTCCAGGTCGGCCGCGGCGCGCTCGCGATCGACGTCGGGGGGCGTCGGGACGTCGACCGGCGTGGCGATGTCGGAGCCGATCGCGTGTTGGAACTCGATGATCTCGGCGGTCGTGACGTCGATGTCGCCGTACTCCGCGAGCTGGAACGACCCGGAATCGGTCATGATCGCGCCGTCGAACCCCAGCATATCGTGGAGCCCCTCCTCGAGCGCTCGTTCGCGAACGCGGTCGGTGCTGTGGATGATGTAGGAGTTGGTTATCAGGGCATCGACGCCGAACGCCGACCGGAGGCGCCCCGGCTCGATCGTGAGCACGTTCGGGTTGATCACCGGCAGGAGGGCCGGGGTTTCGACGGTCACGCCGGCCCGCGGGACGGTAAGGCGGCCGAGGCGTCCGGCGCCGTCGTGGTCCCGGATCTCGAACTGCTCGCGCATATCGCGTCTGCGTCGGGGCGGGCGGTAAGGGTTGCGTTCGGCGCTCCCGGTTAGCCGAGCACCACGGGGCCGAACAGCATCACGAGCAGGGCGACGAGCATCGTCACGCCGATACCGGTGGTGATCGTCCGGGTGAGACGGGGCTTTGCGTCCACGGGGAGCCGCGAAACGACCGCCTCGGTCGCGGTCCGGAGGATCCGACCGCCATCGAGCGGGAAGGCCGGAATGCAGTTGAAGAAGGCCAGCTGGAGGTTGATCCACCCGGTCCAGAAGAGCACGTTCGCGCCGAGGAAGACGGCGGGATCGCCGAGCGCCGACAGCGGCCCGGTCACCTCGTAGAACGGGACGTTCGTCCCGACGAAGCCCGCGAAGTTGTACTGCACGCTCGGATCGACGATGGAGTAGAACGGCAACACGGTGATCAACAGCAACGTGCCGAGGAACGTGTCGCTCGCCGTGCCGGTCAGCATCGAGAGATACTGGTCGGCCGGATAGTCGGTCACGCCGAGGCTATCGATCGACACGCCCGAGAACCCGGTGGCGATTTGGACGCCGAGGTACGCATCGCCCGCCGACCGGTCACCCGTCGACGCGTCATCCGGCGACGACTCACCCGTCGATGCGTCCCCGCTGGCCGGTGTCGCGTTCTCATCGGCTCCCGATGCGGCACCGTCGCCGCCGTTCGATCCCAGCGTGACCGTGAACTCCTCGCGGTCACCGTCGACATAGCCGACGATCGTGACCGTCTCGCCGGAATCCCGCGCATCGATCGCCGCGCTGAGGTCTGCCCCATCGACGACGCGATCGTCACCGACGGCGGTGATGACGATGTCCTCGCCGGCCGGGGCGCCTGCGGTGGCGTTGAGCGGTCCATCGGGAACGACAACGGTGAGCGCGCCGATCGGACCCTCGACGGTCGTTCCGTTCGCCGTCTCGATGGTCGCGACGTGGTCGTCGCCGACGGCCTCACGGAACGCCGCTTCAGTGGTGACCGGATCGCCGTCGACGGCCGTGATCGTGTCGTTGACGGCCAGTCCACCATCGCCGGCAAGCGGCGACGTCTCCGCGACGCCGGTGACGAGCAGCGATCGATCGATGGTCCGGTCGGTGCCGTCGTGTAGCGTGACGGTGATGCGGTCGTCGGTGTTCTCGGAGAGCTGACGGGAGAGGTCGGTGGCGTTGTCGACCGGAGCGCCGCCCACGGCGACGATCCGATCACCCGGGCCGATACCGGCTTCCGCGGCGGGCGATCCGGAATACGCGCCGCCGATCGCCGCGCCGGGTGCGACCGAGACGGCACCCGCAACGGGACCGAACAGCAGTCCGAAGGTCACGAGCACGACGATGAAGTTCGCGGTGACGCCGGCCGCGAACATCCGGGTCCGACTGCCGCGGTTCGCCCGCCCGGTCGACTCCTCGTCGGGTTCGACGAACGCCCCGACCGGAACGAGGGTGAACAGGGCGAGTCCCATCGAGTCGATCTCGATGTCCTCGACGCGGCATAAGAGTCCGTGCGCCCCCTCGTGAACGACGAGGGCGACGAGCAGCCCGCAGACGATCTCGAGGGCGACCGAGAGCGGGAGGAAGTCGTTGACGCCGGGAATGATGAGGACGTTCTGGGGGGTGTTGATGCCGGTCGGTTCCGGCGGGTTCGAGAGCACGCTGAGCGCGTTCGCGATCAACAGCAGGAAGGTCCCGACCATGATCACGAGCGCGACGCCGACGCCGACGTTCGCGACCGCTCGCCAGAGGCGTTTCGGCGCCGAAAGCCGGTCGAGTAGCGCCTTTCCGCGTTTCGTGTGGATCGTCGTCATCGGCCCGGAAATCCGTACCGACTCGGGGAGGAGCCCACGGTTGTCCAGCCACGCCGCCGCCGCGGTGTACGCGAGCACCCCCAAGAGGATCCACAGCAGGGAACTCATTGGCGGCTGTTCGACTGCATCCCGGGTAAGGAGTTCGATCGCCGATACGGGTCGAATGGAACGAACGACCGGAACGAACCGTGCGGACACCGTTCCCGAGGCCGCCGTGCCCATCAACAACACCCAAATACCCCACCGTCCTACCGTGGGGTATGACACCGGTCGAGTTCCTCGCGGAACTGGTCTTCGGCGTGTACCAACTGGCAAGCATCTTCATCGAGAACGTGGTGGCCGGCGGCGACCCGCTCTCGATCGTCGCGTTCCTCGTGGGACAGGTGCTGCTCGTCGGTTCGATCGTCGCGATCGCCTACCTCGCGGTCGGCGCGCTGGCGAGTACGGTCGGCGTGCAGATCCCCTCGCCCGGGAAGTAGCGCCATCACGACCGACCCACCCACTCGAGCACCGGCCTGCACCACCATCGATTCCCGCTGAGAAGCCGTTTTTTCATTCCCGACGAGTCACGCCGAGAAGACGTCTCGAAGCGCCGCGGCGGCGTCATCGACGGCCGCGTCCACGTTCGGACCGATCGGTGATCCGACGACGAGTCCATCAGCGTACTCCGCGATCTCGTTCGCCCGCTCGCGAAGCTGCGCCGGCGAGCCGGCAAGGCTGAACGCGTCGATCATCGCCGGCGTCACCGTCTCGAAGGCCTCGGAGAACTGCCCGGCACTGACGAGGCTGCCGATCGTCTCGGCGGTTCCGTGGTCGATCCCGTGTCGATCGAGCACCGGCGGCGCCGCGCCGGCGGTGATGAACGCAACGGCGGGGCGGGCGGCTTCCCGGGCGGCGTCGGGGTCGGCGTCGACGCTCACGCTCGCGTAGCCGATCAGATCGAACTCGCCGCGATCGGCCGGGCGATCCGCAAGCCCCTGGTCCACCTGCTCACGTGCCCAGCGGAAGTCGTCCGGGTGCGAACCGTTGAACAGCAGGCCATCGGCGTGTTTCGCGGCCATACGGCACATATGCGGCCCCTCGCCGCCGACGTAGACCGGCAGGTCTGCCCCCTGTGGCGGCTCGTAGTTGAGGCCGGCGTCGGTCGCCTCGAAGGTTCCCTCGTGGTCGATCCGGTCGCCACCCCAGAGTCGCCGTGCCGCCGTGAACGCCTCGAGCACCGGCCGGAGGCCGCGTTGGTCGCCGAGCCCAAGGTTCGCGAGCGTGGACGGATCGCCGGGACCGATCCCGAAGACTGCGCGGCCGTCCGAGACCTCATCGAGCGTCGCGACCCGCGAGGCGAGGGTGACCGGATGCGTCTCGAGCGGGTTGACGACTCCGGGGCCGATCCGAACCGTCGTCGTCTCGGCCGCCAGCCGGGACAGGAACGCCCACGGGTCGCGGTTGTTGTAGTGACACGTCGAGAAGACGGCGTCGTAGCCGGCAGCCTCCGCGGCGACGCCGCGGTCGACGAGTCGATCCAGTTCCTCCTCCGGAGTGAGTTCGATTCCAAGCATGATCAATCACGAGCCGGGATCAGTCGCCACCTTCGCCGCCACCGCCGTCCTCACCACCAGTCCCATCGTCACCACCAGTCCCATCGTCACCACCAGTCGTATCGTCACCGTCAGTCGTACCATCACTGCCGGCTCCACCGTTCCCGCCGTCGTACGTCCAGTCGCGAAGCGCCTGCCGGACCAGGTCGTCTTCGACGTCCCGAAAGTGCGCGTCGGATCCGTCGTGGTCGCCGAACGTGAAGTCGCGAACGACCACCACCGGCGTTCCGCCGTCCCCCTCGCCCGCGATGAGGTTCGCCGCCGCCGCCAGCTCGTCGACCACGTTTTGCACCGTCACACCGAGTTCACGCCCGTCCCGGTCGGATTCGCCCCGCCAGTCGCGGCTGGCGGGCAGTCCCGCCCACCCGATCGCGACACCCCGCTGGCCGTGTCGAAACGGACGACCACAGGTATCGGTGACGACGACGCGATCGGCGGGCAGCCCATCGCGGATCCGGTCCGCGCTGGCGGCGGGCCGCTTCGGAAGCAACAGGAGGTCACCGTCGGGAACGTTCGACCGATCGATGCCGGCGTTGACCCCGATGTGACCGAACCGGGTCGCCGTGAGCAGGAACGGTTCCTCAAGGATGATCTCGGTCGACTCCTCGAGGACCGCCTGCGCAAAGCGCGGATCCTTCGGATCGCCGGTCGCCGCTTCGAGCCCGTCAGCAAGCTCCTTCGCCCGCGATCCCGGGGGGAAGTCGTCGAAGTCGTAGACGCGGCCCTCCGCCTTCGAGACGACCGTACTGGCCACGCAGACGACGTCGTCGGGGCGGAGGTCGACTCGATCGCGGATCAAGGCGGCGAGGTCGTCTCCCTCCCGTATCTCGGGCAGACCGGGAACCGCGAACACGTCCATACGGTTCCGTATCGGCCGGCCGAGGGGAAAACCTCGACGGTACTGGCGGAGGCAGCCGGAATCGCCACCGTCTATCAACTGCCCGAAATTTATAAGTGCGGGTCGAAAGCGTATGTAATCAACGGCGATGCCAGGGAACGACAGGGACGACTCGGATCGGGACGAGGAGTCCAACGACGGTGAGTGGCAGTTCGGGTCGGGTGACGATGGTGGGGGAAACCGGTCCGACGGCCGGTCGCGATCCGGTCGATCCGACCGTTCGCGCCGATCGAGAGCCCGACGCGACGACGGCGAATCGGGCGATCGCGGTCAGTCCGCGAGGCGGTCGACACGCCGATCGACCGCCGAGGGGAGAAGCGATGATCCCGACCGCGGACGGACGGGCGATCGAACTCGGCACAGCGGCCCGAGTGGAACGGAATCGGACGGAACCCGGTCAAGCCGGGGTGCCAGCGACCGGTCCGCCGGGGGGTCAGCGACCCACGGAACCGGCCCGAACGGCGAGGCCAGCGTAAACGCAAGCGACAGCACTACTGCTGATGCCGCCGGGTCGAAGGCGAACGCGGGATCGTCAACGGCGGGAGACACACAGGGGCGAGGGGACACGACGACCGACGACCGGGTGTCGACCGAGAACGGACCGAACGGCCAGCCGACTCCGACGGAGAACGGAGCCGCCGGTTCCACACCGGACACGTCGGCTGCCGCCGCCCAGTCCGAAAGCGATCAGCCGGCAGCAGCCGATCGGGCGGGCGGTCAGCTCGGACCGGCCGAGGTCTACTGCACGAGTTGCGGAGAGGTCATCAAGGAGATGGCCGAGATCTGTCCGAGCTGCGGCGTTCGACAGCAGGCCGCCGCGGCACCGGCCGGAGGCGGCGTACCGGCAGGCGGGGGTGCCCCGGCTGGGGGCGCTCCAGCTGGGGGCGCTCCGGCTGGCGGCGGGATGGCCGGCGGCGCCGCAGGGATGTCGGATATGCGGAGACACGAGCTCGAGAAGGTCGCCAGGAAGAACAAGGGCACCGTGATGCTCGTGAGCTTCATCCTTCCCTGGGCGGGATACCTGATGATCGACGAGACCGTCTTCGCGGCGTTGAGCTTCCTGAGCGGACACTACTTCCTGTTGGGACACCTCATCGTTCCGTTCCACGCCAAGGCGATCATCGATAACGCCCGACGAGAACTCGATCAGGCGGGAGCAACCTGGTGAGTGGTGGAGAATGAGCGTTACCGAAGTCTACTGTCGGAGCTGTGGCGAACGGATCAAAGCTGACGCGGAGATCTGCCCGAACTGCGGCGTCCGCAACCAGGCCCACCAGGGCGCCCAGCCGGCTCGAGGCGGCGGACGGCGGCGCGGTGCTGGCGGGCAACGACGCGCACAGGGCGGGGCAGCCACGCAACGCTCCCCGCCGTCCGACAGCTGGGTCTACGGCGTCGGCGTCGGCGCCGCCCTCTGGGTGATCGTCGCGATCCTCCAGCTCCGCGCGATGTCGGCCGTGCAGGGCATTCAGGCGGGGGGATCCCCCCTCCAGGCCGGAAGCGAGGCGCTCACCTCGCTGTTCGTTGGCGGCCCTATTCAGCTCATCGCGTGGGTCGTGTTGCCGATCGCGTTCTACTACGACAGCAAGTACGTCGCCTACGCGACCGACTGGAACCCCTCGACCGGACTGTTCGTCGGGATCGCGGCGTTGGCGCCGATCCTGAGCAGCCTCATCGGAATGATCGCGATGGTCGGAATGGGGCTCCAGGGGATGTTCGTGGGCAGCATCCTGGTCCCGCTCGTCGTCGCGGGACTGGCGAGCTACTACCTCAAACGCCGGTACGACCTGGTTCCGTCGGAGTGACGCAGGCGACCGGGACCATCGAGCCTCGATCGGGTGACTCAAGCCCCGCCGGGCCCTAGCGGCGACGGGCGGCGGTGACGAGGGGTTACCCCCACCGAGCCCCGTGTGACGATCGGTTTTCTTCCTGTCTCTTTTTCTCTTCTTTCGCTGCCGTTAATACAACTTGTATAAATCACGGAGATCACCAT
>NZ_JARANU010000019.1:0-50203 GCF_029889855.1 Halopenitus sp. POP-27
TCGCGGACTCTCCAAACTAGGAGTGGGACACTCCGAAGCAACGCCTGTGGAGACTGCGCTCCCTGTGGATACACCCGTATCTGCAAAGCGCGTCGTGGAAACAGGAAGCCCTACCCTCAAGGAACGAGCCGCGTCAGCGGCGAGTGAGTAGGGTGGGGTAGTTCACACGAGGAGCTGGATGTCGGCGTCGGCCATGTCTTGGAGGGCGGTGGCGGCGCCGACGCCCGTGGTGACACCGTCGTAGAAGTCGTCCTCGTCGTAGTCCATCAGGTCGATGGTCATCTGACAGGCCTGGAACTCCACACCCATGTCGAGGCTCGTCTCGATGAGCTCCTCGATGGTGGCGGTGTCGTTATCCGCGATCTTCTTCTCCATCATCTTCGTCGTCACGCGGTCCATACCCGGGAGCGCCGCGACGGCGTTCGGCACGGGCATATTGGGGTTGCCGACGGAGCTGAGCTTGAGGTTCTTCGAGCGCTCCTCGTGGAGAATGTCGAGCCCCCAGAACGTGTGGAAGACGGTCACGTCGTAGCCGAAGGCGGCGGCGGTGCTGGCGAGGATGAGTGGGGGGTACGCCATGTCCAGCGTCCCCTTCGTCGCGATGATGCTCATCTTCTTGCCGTCGTCGTCACTGGTGGCTTCTGCGAGCGCGTCCTCCAGTTCGTCGACGCGGGCAGCCAACTCCGCACGCGAGGGCGCGTCGTCGGCCGAGTCGGGTGTGTCCGTGCTCATCGTTACTCCGTCTTGCGCACGTAGTGTTTGTATACGTCGTCGCCTTCCTCCTGGTCGACGAGCTCGACGCCCTCGGTACCGTCGGCCCAGCCGTCGATGTCGCTCATACTGCCCGGATCGGTGGCCAGCACCTCGAGGACCTCGCCGGCGGCGAGGTCGTCGATGGCGCCTTTCGTCTTCACCACAGGCATCGGGCACGATGCACCTTTCACGTCGAGCGTCTCCGCGATGTCGTATTCAGCACTCATTGGTTATCTGCTCCGTCTGTATTGGAGCTATCGCACAATACCTCCCACCCGACTAAAAGATTGTCGATTATTGTGCTTGATACAAACTACTGCTTGGGGTGGTGATCCCGTCTAATAGCTCCATCACCGTTTATCCGGGTGAATTGATGATATTTGGCGTGTCTGCTCCCGGATAGTATTGTTCAATTAGGGAAATACTATGAAAATGCTTTTGTACATCCGGCCGGTAGAAACGATTGCACACCATGAACGCTGATGACTTTCCGACTCCCGACGTCGAAGTCGCGTCGGTCGAGCCGGAATCGCTGAAGGACCGCATCGACGCTGGCGAGGACATTACCCTCCTCGACGCGCGCATGCAATCCGATTACGAGGAGTGGCGTATCGACGGCGAGAACGTCACGTCGATCAACGTTCCGTACTTCGAGTTCCTCGAGGACGACATCGACGATGACGTCCTCGATCAGATTCCCGACGACCGCGAAGTGACCGTCCTGTGTGCGAAGGGTGGCGCCAGCGAGTACGTCGCGGGCACGCTCGCGGAACGTGGCTATGACGTCAACCACCTCGAGGACGGCATGAACGGCTGGGCGAGCATCTACGAGACCGTCGAGGTCACCGACTACGACGGCGCGGGCACGCTCCTCCAGTACCAGCGCCCGTCCTCGGGCTGTCTCGGCTACCTCCTCTATGACGACGGCGAAGCCGCGATCATCGACCCGCTGCGGGCGTTCACCGACCGCTACCTGGAGGACGCCGACGACCTCGGTGTCGACCTGCAGTACGCGCTGGACACGCACATCCACGCCGACCACATCTCGGGCGTGCGTGCCCTCGACGACGAGGGTGTCGAGGGCGTCATCCCCGAGGCGGCCGTCGACCGCGGCGTCACGTACGCGGAGGAGCTGACCACGGCCGAGGACGGTGACTCCTTCCAGGTCGGCGACGCCACCATCGAGGCCGTCTCCACGCCCGGCCACACCACCGGAATGACCGCCTACCTCGTCGACGGCAGCCTGCTCGCGACCGGTGATGGACTGTTCATCGAGAGTGTCGCTCGCCCCGACCTCGAGGAGGGTGACGATGGGGCACCGGACGCGGCTCGTATGCTCTACGAGTCCCTCCAGGAGCGCGTGCTGACGCTGCCCGACGACACCCTGATCGGGGGCGCGCACTTCAGCGATGCCGCCGAGCCAGCCGCGGATGGGACCTACACGGCGCCCATCGGCGAGCTCGTCGCGGAGATGGACGCGCTTACGATGGACGAGGACGAATTCGTCGACCTGATCCTCTCGGACATGCCGCCCCGTCCGGCCAACTACGAGGACATCATCGCGACGAACCTCGGGCAGAACGCCGTCGACGACGAGGAAGCGTTCACGCTCGAACTCGGCCCCAACAACTGCGCGGCGAGCCAGGAGTCGCTCGCGGGTGACTAACCACGCCAATGGTGACTGATCCAGTCCCGCTCCAGCTCGCCGCCGAGCTGTTCCCCAACGGGATCAGCCGGTACGCCGTCGGTGGGCTACTCGTCGGGCTCGGTACCGTCGTCATCTATCTCGGGACGGGCATCCCAGCAGGGGCGAGCACGTTCCTCGAGTCGACGCTGTCGTACGTGTCCGGCCAGTCGCGGTTCCAGCAGTACGGCGCCTCGCGGGACTGGCGGCTCGTGTTCACGGCCGGCATCATCCTCGGCGGACTGGCCTTCGCCGCGACGGTCCAGTCTGGAGTGGTCACGAGCTCCCTGTACGAACCCGGGACCACCGGACAGCTGTACGAGGTCGCCGGCGTCACGCTCTGGACGACGGACGTCCAGCCGTGGCGGCTGTTCCTCGGCGGCATCCTCGTCGGCATCGGGACCCGCGTCGGCAAGGGCTGTACGTCCGGTCATGGTGTCTGTGGCGTCGGCTCGGCGTCGAAGACCTCGCTCGTCGGCGTCCTGACGTTCCTGACGGTGGCGATCGGGACGGCACAGGTCGTCGCCGCACTGGGGGTGAGCCCATGAGCGACCGACACCCGCTGTTCAAGCCGCTGATCTTCATTGGCGGCCTGATCTTCGGGTTCGGACTCGGGTTCAGCCACATGGCGCGCCCGGAGGTCGTGCTGAACTTCCTTCAGTTCGATGACCTCGGCCTGCCGTTCGTGATGTTCGGCGCCGCCATCGTCTCCGGGGTCGCGTTCGCGCTGCTCCCCCGGATTCGCGATGCCGCGCCGCTCACCGGTACTCCCTACGAGCGGCGGCTGAAGCCGTTCGACCGGAACGTCCTCGTCGGCGGCGCCATCTTCGGCGTCGGCTGGGGGCTCTCCGGCATCTGTCCCGGGGCAGCGTACGCGAGCCTCGGGGTCGGTAACATCACCATCCTCTGGGCGCTCGCCGGGATGTTCCTCGGCGCGTACGCCCAGGGCTACTGGCGCAGCCATAGTCAGGCACGTAACACCGCCCCAGCGGGCGGCGACTAACTTCACCCCATCTCAATGGACCCCGCTCTCATCGCCCTCTTCATCGGGGCAGCGCTCGCCAGTCTGTTCATGGCGTGGGTCATCGGCGCCGGATCGAGCGGTGCAACTCCGTTCGCCCCCGCCGTCGGTGCCAACGCCATCGGGACGATGCGAGCTGCCTTTTTGGTCGGCATCTTCGGGTTCGTCGGTGCCGTTACACAGGGCGGAAGCGTCTCGGAAGCCGTCGGGAGCGGTCTCGTCGGCGGGATGAGTATGCCCGTCGCCGGCGTTATTCTCGTGCTTGTGTTGGGCGCAGGGCTGATGGCCGTCGGCATCGTGACGGGATACCCGATTGCAACTGCGTTCACCGTGACCGGCGCCGTCATCGGCGTCGGCCTCGCTCTCGGCGGGACGCCGGTTTGGTCGAAGTATCAGCAGATCGCGGCCGTCTGGGTGTTGACGCCGTTCGTGGGTGGCGGGATCGCATACGCAATTGCGAGTCTCCTCCCGCGGCCTGACGTCCCTGAACGGTACAGTATTCCCGTCCTCGTCGGTCTCGTCACCGCTGTTCTTGTGAACATCGAGTTCAGTTTTCTCGGTGGGAAGAATTCCGCAGGAACCCTACGGGAAGCCGGACAGCAGATATTGGCAGTCGACGGCCGTGCGTCGGCGCTCGTCGTGACTGGTGGTGTCGCCGTGGCTGTCGCTGCCGTCGTCTGGTGGGACGTCGGTCGCGACCAACATGGGGGGCTACAGCGCGTGCTGCTCACCCTCGGCTCGCTCGTTGCGTTCTCCGCGGGCGGTAGCCAGGTCGGACTCGCTGTCGGGCCACTGATTCCACTCCTCGGGGAGATCGAGACGGTGTCGACAGTCGTGGTGCTGGTCGGTGGTGGCTTGGGGATGCTTGCGGGTTCGTGGACGGGTGCGCCCCGGATGATCAAGTCGCTCGCGCAGGACTACTCGTCGCTCGGGCCGCGACGCGCCATCTCCGCGCTCGTCCCGTCGTTCCTGATCGCACAGCTGGCCGTCCTGCTGGGTGTGCCAGTCTCGTTCAACGAAATCGTCGTCAGTGCGATCATCGGGAGTGGCGCGGCCGTCGGCGGGTGGGACGCCGTCGACGCCCGGAAAATCGGTATGACGCTCGGAGCGTGGGCGGGTTCGTTCGTCCTCTCGTTCGTTCTCGCATACGCGGCGGGCGCTGTCTTCCTGTAACCGAAAACTGAGTCAATCAACTTCGAACATCCATGACTACGACACCAGAATTGAATCAGGGAATCCGCGAACACCTCGGACAGTTCTCGCTGCACGTGCTCTTGGTGTTCGCGACCGGACGGTTCCGTCCTGAGAGCGAGCCGCTCGACTACCTCCCTGTTGTTGCGAAATAGCGAACGTAGTTATATTCGGATCGTAAATACGCAACGTCGTGTGACCGAGGCGGAACTTCGAGCGCTGGATTCCCCGAGCCACTCAACCTTTTTGAGGGAGACGCGAGCAGTACCACCGTGGCAGTCACACGGTCCCGCTCCATCGACGCGCTCTACGACGCGGTCGCCGACTACGATCTCGTGTTGACGACCGATTCCCCGCTCAGCCTCGCGTTGAACCGCCGACTCGATCGGCCACGCCTCGGCCGCTTTGCGGCGACGCCGCGGATGCTGGCCTCGGGGGAGCTCAACCCGCAGGACGACCGCTCGTTGTTCGTGCGCCTGGTCGAGGAGACGGATCTGCGGTACAAACACGCCGCCCATCTCCTCGAGAACGTCCTCGGGTGCTGGGAGGAGACCGGCGACATCCGCGCGATCCTCGACTACGAACGGTTCGATACCGCGGAGACGCGGCGGGTGATCGCGGTCATCGAGTCCGCCGAGAGCGCCCACCGGGACCTCGCCGAGTACCGGATCGAGGCGGGCACGTCGGTCGCGGTCATCGGCGAGGACCGGTTCACGGCGCTCGACAGGTCGGTGCTCCCGGCCGACTACGACGCGATCGACCCGTTCGTCGACGACGAGTTCGACCTCCCGCCGTTCCACGTCTTCGACGACTCGACCGCGATCGTCGACGCCGTCGTCGACAACGTCACGCCCGAGACCGCCGGCGACGTTGCGGTGGTTATGGACGGCGGGAGCGAGTATCCCGCCCTCGTCGAATCCGCGTTCGAAGCGGCCGGCATCCCCTTCCACGGCGGACCGGGATTCTCCGACGACGAAGCCCTTCGAACGTACCTTCGGTTGCTTCGGACGGCACAGGGCGACTCGCGGGCACGCGTCAGTGACGTTCGACCGATCCTCTCCCACCTGGGCCGCGCGCCGTCCGCCGTCGACGACGAGACGTTCCTCCACGAACTCGACCACGAGGCCCTTCGTCCGCTGCAGGCGTTCTGTCGCACCGTCGACGACCACACGTTCGGCCAGGCGCTGACCACGTTCGAGGAGTGGGGCGGGCGGTCGCTCGACGCGTTCCGCGAGGAGCTGCGGGCACTCGGGCTCCACGACGAACGGGTGACGACCGATTCGGTCGCCGATCTCGAGTTCTACCTCCAGACGTTCGACGTGCCCGTCGACCGCGACGACGCGGGCGTCCTGCTGGCCGATGCGACCGCCGCGGCGTACGTCGACCGGCCGGTCGTGTTCCACCTCGGGATGGACGTGGACTGGACGCATCGCGTGCTCGACCGCCCGTGGATCGATGCCGACGAGACGGACGAGCAGTACCTCCGGGAGTTCCAGATCCTCCTCCAGAACGGCCAGGACCGGTACTATCTCGTCCAGGAGACGAGCGCCGGCCAACCCGTCACGCCGTGTCTCTACTTCCACGACCTCCTCGACGGCGACCTCGAGACGTTCGGCGATCTGCCGCACGTGGCACACGCCCGTCGCCGAACCAGCGACGGCGAGACGGGCTTCGAGACGGCGGCCGTCGACGTCGCGCCGGCCGAGATCGAGACGGTCAGCCAGTCGAGTCTGAACACGTTTCTCAACTGTCCGCGGGACTACTTCTTCGACGCGATCGTCGACACCCCCGACCGCGACTACTTCCGGAAGGGGACCCTCTTTCACGACTACGCGGAGTTCTCCGTCAATCACCCCGATGTGGTCGAGGACGCCGACCGCTCGGAGCTGGTCGACCTGATGCTGGCGGAGATGCGACCATACGTCCCCGATATCGAACTGGAGCCGCTTGCGACCGAACTCGAGATCGGCCTCGACACGATCGAGCGATTCATCGCCGACGATCCGCCGACCGACCGGGAGTACAGTCTCTACGAGCAGCAGGAGGGTGACAACGTCTTCGCGGACCACTTCGGCACGTCGATCGACTCGCCCATCACCGAGCGCTGGTTCGAGGATCCCCAGCTCGGCGGCAAGGGGAAGGTCGACCTGATACACGCCCCGGAAACGCTCCTCGACTACAAGAGCGGCGGGCGCACGTCGGCGTCCACGGTCGTCTCGCGGTCGGACATCCAGGAGATTAGCGACGATCCCGACTTCCAAGCGCTGCTCTACCTCGCCCACCATCGACGGGAGTTTCCGGACGAGCGTCTCGAGTTCGTCTTCTTCCACTTTCTGGAGTTGGTCGACGACGTCGTCGCCGGGGGATCGACCGGGGACTCGGCTGACGCTCCGGCCAGGAAGCCGGATCTCGAGGACGCGCTCGTTCGGATCACCTACCACCCGACGTCGTTCGGGACGTATGCCGGCAGTCGCGAGGCGTTCGATGCACTCTGCGCGGGCGTTGCCGAGAGCAACGACCGGCGGAAGACGCTGGAGCGACTGGGGTACGACGCGTACGCGTCCTTCTTCGAGCGCCACGACGTTCCGGCGACCGACGATCCCGACGCGTTGCTCGCCACCGCGTTCGCGACCCGCTTCACCGAGCACGCGAAGTCGGAGGTTGGAGACTACGTCTACGTCGAGAACGGCACCAAGAGCGCGCTCAAGACCCTCCTCCGGATTCGCGGCCGCAACTACTTCGCGGACGAACTCGACGCGTTCGAGGACTTTCTCGACGACCAGATCGACCGGATCAACCGGTATCGTGCGTCGCAGTTCCCCGTCGGCGAGCCGAACGTCGATCGAGTCACCCACCGCGACCTGATCCGCACCGATGACTGAGGACGACCCCACGACGACCGAGGACGGCCCCACGACGACGACCGAGGACGACCCCACGACGATGACCGAATACGAGCCGAACGACCGACAGCAGGAGCTGATCGACGCGACGAGCGGCATCCACGTCGTCGACGCCGGCGCCGGAACCGGCAAGACCTTCACCATCACGCGCCGCTACGCGAACCTTCTCGAGCAGGAGGACGTCGAACCCGAGGACACCCTCCTGATCACGTTCACGCGCAACGCCGCGGGCGAGATGACCGAACGCGTCGTGGCCAACTGCGACTACTCGATGGCCGCGCTACGGGATGCGCCGATCGACACGTTCCACGGGTACTGCCACGATCTCCTCCTCCGGCACGGGTTCGACGCGCCGACGCGTCTCGGCATCGACGACCGGATCACGTCGTCGACGCGACTCCTCGAGAACGAGGTCATCGAGGAGGACCGCTTTCGCGAGTTCCTCGACGGGTTCATCGAGGCCCACCCCGAGCATCACGACTTCGTCCGGACGCTCACCGACTCGACGTCGCTTCTCGACCTGATCACGCAGCTCGCCGCCAAGGGCGTCTTCCCGACTGATGAGGGCTGGTTCCGCGACGGCGAGTCCGTTCTCGACGGCGACGAGGAGGCGTTCGAGACGCTCTTCGAGGCGGCCAACGAGCCGAACGAGGGCGCGAACGGTCCGACCCAGTCGGACTTGCGAGCCGGTCTGAGCGGGTTCGACCGCGATCGCTGCTACGACCCCGACGCGCCAAGCGAGAGCGACCTTCGAGACGGGTATCCCCGGATCGACGACGCGTGGGCGGGCCGGGCGTTCGACGAGGACCGTGAGGACCTGAAGGCATTCGTTCACGACGTCTACTTCGAGTACATCGCGTTCGCGCTCCGGCGGAACTACCTGAACTTCAGCTTCCTGCTGATGTTCACCTTCGCGATGCTCTGTGAGGATCACTCGCTGCGGGAGTCGGTTCAGTTCGACCACGTGCTCGTCGACGAGTTCCAGGACACGAGCGAGATCCAGTTCAAACTCGCGCTGTTGCTCGCCGGCACGGACAACCTCTGTGTCGTCGGCGACTGGAAGCAGAGCATCTACGGGTTCCAGTACGCCTCGGTCGACAACATCCGTCGCTTCGAGGAGCGCCTCCGGACCTACAAGCGGGAGCTCAACGGCGACCACACGCGGGTCGAGTTCCCCGTCGACGACGTGAACGAGATCGCGCTGGTCGAGAACTACCGATCGACGCAATCGATCCTCGACTTCTCCGAACACAGCCTCACGCTCCCGGCGACGGGCAGCGAGGACGTCGATCCGTCGATCCGGGACGACGTCACGTCGCTCGTGGCGACCACGGACCACGACCACAGCACCATCGAGGCGTTCACGAGCGAGGATGAGCAGGCGGCGATCCTGACGCGGATTCAGGAGATCGTCGGAAACCGGGAGTACGCCGTCGAGGTCGATGGAGACGGTGACCAGAGCGACGGTGACCGAAGCGACGGTGACCGTTCTGACGCCGCCGGTGCCGACGCCGCCGGTGCCGACGTCGCCCGTTCCGCCGACGACGTGGACGACGCCGACGCGGACGACGAACTGCGAGTCCCGACGTACGACGACATCGCGGTGTTGACGCGGACCCGTGACTTCGGCCGCGAGTTGCAGGCGTGTGCCGCGGACTACGGGATCCCGGTGGCGTACGAGGGTGGCGTCGAGCTGTTCGGCACCGAGCAGTCGATCCTGCTGCTCGCGTGGCTGCGCATCCTCGAGGACGAGGACTCCACGCGCGGCTGGGCGGTCGTCCTGGAGGAGGCCGGCTACACCCTCGACGAGGTGACACACGTCCTCGGGACCGGGGCGTACCCCGCGACGATGGTCGCGTTCCGTGACCGGCTCGCGGCGGCGGAGACCGTCGGCGGGATCGCGCGTCGGGTGTTCGATCGATACGGGTTCGACGACGCGTACGCGGACGGCCTCGTCTCGCTGGTACAGGGTACCTTCGAGAGCACCCACCACAACCGCGGCGACATCGTTCGGTTCCTCGAGCGAAGCCTCGAGGCCGACGCCACCCACGACGTCGAGGACGCCCCCGGCGGCGACTCGGTAACGGTCCAGACGATCCACGCCGCCAAGGGACTCGAACACCCCATCGTCATCGTGGCGAACGTCAACCGGCACCGGTTCCCGCCGTCCGGCGGCGGCGCGGATCGGATCCGGTATGAGGAGCCGGTCGGTCTCCGACAGAGCAAGCGCTACACCGACGCGCACGGTCGCCCTCATCTCTACGATAACTGGCGGTATCGGATCCTCTCGGCCTGTCTCGGTCGCGAGTACGACGAGGAACGGAGACTGCTCTACGTCGCCATCACGCGCGCCCGGAGCCACGTGCTGTTCTCCGCCGGCGAGTCGCCGAGCCCGTTCTTCGAGACCCTCCCGCTCGAGCCGTCGACGGTCGACCCGAACGTCGAGGAGGTCGTCGTCGACGGGACGGATCGGACGCCGCTGCAGGTCTCGGTCCCGGTGTCACACACGCCCTCCCGTCAGTCCCCGCACTCGTTGATGGACGACGACGTGTTCGGCGACGTCGAGGAGGGGATGGGAACGGCGTTCGGGACGCGCGTCCACGAGTTCGCCGAGGAATACGCGCTGGGACGGGCGGTCGAACCGACCTCATCCGACGAGCGGACCGTCCGGACGTTCCTCGATTCGCTGCCCGGCGAACTGCGGGTCGAGGAGCACGTCTCCCTCCCGGTGTCGGTTGATGGACACCGGGTGACGATCGCCGGGATCGTCGATCTCCTCCACGTGACCGACGACCGCGTCGAGATCGTGGACTACAAGACCGACCGCGGTCGCCACGCCGAATCCGAGTACCGGAAACAGGTAAGCGTCTACTACCACGTCGTTCGGCACGCGTATCCCGACCGCCGGGTCACGACGAGCATCTACTACACCGCCGACGGCGAGCGCGTCGCGATCGACCCGCTGTCGATCGCGGACCTCGAAGGACTCGTCGACGTCGACGAAACGGACGACGACCGCGGTCACGATCCGCGAGTCCGGTAATCCGTTGGTTCTCTGTCGGTGGTGTGCGATCGGGATCGTCGACCGTCACCGTTCGTCTGGCGGCTTCGGACCCGATCGTCGCCGTTCGATCCGTATCCGTCGACCACGATGGCCGGATTCGGTCCGATCGTTTCGCGGCGATCCCTCCCGAGAGGATACATCCGCGATGTGTGTCCGGAAACACCATTTTAAAACTATTATAAGTTTATATAGTATATGGAATGGATCAACCACCCAGCCCCTATCGACGACACACGCAATATAATTTCGTTGTTTATATATACAGTAATACTGGATCTTTGAATCATATTTATAGATGTTTGATCAATACTCTGTCGGAGAAGGAGAACTGCACCGCCCCTTCGTTATCATATGAATAAATATATTTATCCAATACTATTGGTTTTTCATCACTAGATCGGATCGCGGATCGCGACCGTCGATGTCGACGACCACGATCCGGGGCGATCGCCGCCCCCATAACGACCACGAGACGGGCGATCACGATCGCGATCTCCTCGTCATCGCCGCCAACGATGTTTCGCTCCCGAGTACGGCCTCATCCCGTGTTCTTCATCCCGGCGGCGATCCCCTTAACGGTCAACCGGAGCGTCCGCTCCTCGATGTCGGTCCGGTCGTCCCGGTCGAGGAGGTGGACCTGCAGGACGTGCAGCGGATCGACGTAGGGGTTTCGGAGATCGAGACTTTCGCCGAGCCACTCACGGGTGTACAGGGTCTCACGCCGACCGATCTCGGTGATCAGTTCGGTCGCCCGATCGTACTCGTCGATGAGACGCGGGAGGAACCGATCGCGGAGATCCGCATCGGCCATCGCCGCGTATCGGGTCGCGATCTCGGGATCGGTCCGGGTCAGCGCGAGGGCGGCGTTATCGAGCGTCGTCCGGAAGAACGGCCACTCGTCGTACATCTCCTGGAGCGTCTCGACGGACCCGCCGTCCTCGAGGTACGCGTCGATCCCGGTCGCGAGCGCGTACCACCCGGGCAGGATGCACCGCGATTGGGTCCAGGAGAACACCCACGGGATCGCGCGGAGGTCCTCGACGGTGCGCTCGCCGCTTCTGGAGGCCGGCCGTGACCCCAGATCGAGGTTCTCGATGACCGTGATCGGCGTCGCCTGCTCGAAGTAGCGGACGAACCCCTCACTCTCGAGCAGGTCGCGGTACTCCGCTCTGGCGGCGTCGGCCATCGTCTCCATCGCGTCGATCCACTCCTCGCGAACCGGCTCGGTGGGCCGTTCGATCGCCTGCTTGCGTGCCCGAAGCTGTGCGTTCAGCATCTGTTCGATGTTCCGCTCGGCGATCCGGGGATTGGCGTACTTTTCGGCGATCGCCTCCCCCTGCTCGGTGAACTTGACCTGTCCCGTCACGGTCGCGTTCGGCAGGGCCAAAAGCGCCTCGTTCATCGGTCCGCCGCCGCGGGAGATCGACCCACCCCGGCCGTGAAAGAGCCGCATCGTCACGTCGTGGTCGGCACAGATATCTCCCAGCCGGCGCTGGTTCCGGTACAGCGACCAGTTCGCGGCCAAAAACCCGTTCTCCTTGTTCGAATCCGAGTACCCCAACATGATCTCCTGGGTCCGCCCGCGGGCGTCGAGCGCCTGCGCGTAGGCCTCGTTCTCGAACAGCGTGCCCATGATGCGACGGGCACCCGAGAGGGCGGATTCGGTCTCCAGTAGCGGCACGACGTCGAGGCCCGAGTGGTCCGGCAGCGAGACGACGCCGGCCTGGTCGGCCAGGAAGAGCACCTCGAGCACGTGGCTTGGTTCCTCGGTCATCGAGATGCAGTACGTGTCGATCGCCTGGGTGCCGTACTCGTCCTGCCAGTCAGCGAGCCTGTCGAAGCGCGTGAACACCCGGGTCGCCGCCGCCGAGAGGGACTCGGTCCGGCCGAGATCGAGAACGGGATCGTCCTGCAGGATGGCGTCCGTCAGGAACTCGACGCGTTCCGTCTCCGAGCGCTCGCGATAGTCGATCCCGTTCGCCTCCAGCGCTTCCGCGATCGCATCGGTGTGCTTCTGCCGGTGGTCCCGCAGGTCCAGGCTCGCCAACGAGAATCCGAACGTCTCGATCCGCCGACGAAGCGGCTCGATGTGTGTCTCCACGATGCTGTCGGCACCGGCGGTACGGAGGCTCTCCGCGATGGTCTCGACGTCGGTCACGAACTCCTCGGCGTCCGCGTAGCCCCCCGGTCGAACGTCGTCGACGCGGCGGAGCCGCTCGTGCATCAGCTTCAGCTTCTGTCGGTAGGGTTCATTGGGGTAGCGCTCGGCGGCGGCGGTCCGGGCGCCGTCCGGGAGCCGGTCGCGATCCGCCTCGAGCGACGCACGGAACGTCTCGCCCACGTCTATCCGACTTCCGTCCTGACTCAGCACGCCCGCGAGGCGCTCGAGCTGCTCCCGGTACCGGTCGAGGACCACGGACCGCTGTCGCTGTAAGGTGGTGTCGGTCACGGACGGGGTCACGTACGGGTTTCCATCGCGGTCGCTTCCCGCCCACGATCGGAACTCGAAGAGTTTCGGCACGTCGATCTCCTCGTGGAACTCGGCCTCGATGGCGTCGTCAAGCACGTCGTAGACGTCGCCGACGACGTCGAAGAGCGTGTTCTCGAGGTACCACTGGACGTTGCGCGCCTCGTCTTCGGGCTCCGGCTGTCGGTTGCGAACCTGTGGCGTCTGCCAGAGGCTCGTCACCTCGGCCTCGATCTCCCGCCAGACCCGGTCCCGCTCGTCGTCGGTGAGGGTTCGTTCGTCGAGGGTTTCCAGGGCGGTCGCGATCGTTCGAAGCTTCGACTTCACGGTCTTGCGACGCGCTTCGGTCGGATGAGCCGTGAAGGTCGGCTCGATGAGGACGTCGTCGAGGATCTCGCGGGCAATCTCCCCGTCGGCCGCTGTGAGTTCGGCGACCGCGGCTTCGATGCCGTCCTCGACGGGGCCGTCCTGTGCGGCCGTCCGGACGGTTCGGATCCGTTCGCGTTCCTCCGCGAGGTTGATCAGCTCGAAGTACGTCGTGAACGCGCGTGCGACGACGCGTTGATCGTCCGTCGAGAGCCCGGTGAGGTCGTCGACGAGCGGGGTACGCGACTCCAGATCGCCGTTGCGGTAGTCGATCGCCGCGCGGCGACACGACTCGACCGTGTCGAACGTCTCGGCGGACGTCTGCTCCTCGAGGATGTCCCCCAACAGCGTGCCGAGTTCACGAACGTCTCGGCTAACGCTCCTGTTATGTAGTTCCATATCACAGACGATCCTGTGTATTCCTTATAAATCCTTTGTCCATCGGGACGTCGTGGATCCGCCGACTGCCCCATTCAGTTTGTTTCTCACGAACGACGGGCCGACCTCGGTCACGATCGAGCGACTCACGCGGTCGAGACACGACATAGCTTACAAGATTATGCGTGTAATGAATCGTGGGCGAGCGTGAGGTCCCGTTCGATGAGAGATCGTCCGCCGATCGGCCCACGCCACCGACGTTCGGCGATGAATTGCGTTTGTATCTCCCAAACGGTTGGCAGCGGTGGTCTCGTGCCCCGGAACGCGTCGACCGAACCACGACAGTCGAACACGGCAGCGATCGCCGTCCCCTTTCGCTGGCCGGCGGGGCGAGAGACGGGAAAGTATAAGGGAAACTCGACCGTTCCATCGAATATGCTGGATGAAGACGCATACGGACTCGGATTCGGGACGTACAGCCTCACGGACGAGGACGGGATCGACGCGCTCGTGACGGCGATCGAGGCGGGCTATCGGCACCTCGATACGGCCCGTCTCTACGGGAACGAGGAGGAGGTCGGCGAGGCGATCGACCGCGCCGACGTCGATCGGGACGAGCTGTTCGTCGCCACAAAGATCGCCCACTTCGAGGAGCCGGAGCCGACGCCGTCGTACGTTCGTGAGGGGGTCGCCGAGAGCTGTGACCGGCTGGGCATCGACACGATCGACCTCCTGTATCACCATTGGCCCGGCGGCTCGGAGGATATCGAGGCCGTCCTGCCGGTCCTCGACGATCTCCGGACGTCGGGGCCCGTCGAGCGCCTCGGCGTCAGCAACTACACGCCCGCCGACCTGGAGCTCGCCGACGACCTTCTCGACGCCCCGCCGTACGCGGTTCAAGCCGAGATGCACCCGTTCTTGCCACAGGAGGAGCTTCGTGGTGCCGTTCGGGACCGCGACGCGTACTTCGTGGCTTACTCGCCGATCGCCCAGGGCGAGGTGTTCGACTCGCCGGTCATCACCGAGATCGCCGAAAAACACGGCGTTGCCGAGGCGGTGGTGACGTTGGCCTGGCACCGCTCGAAGGACGTCGTCCCGATTCCGCGCTCGAAGACGCCCGAGCACATCCGGAGCAACCGCGACGCGCTCACCCTCGAACTGGACGAGACGGACCTCGACCGTATCGACGCCATCGATCGACGACTCCGCTGTGAGGACCCCGACTGGATGGAGTGGTCGTAACGAACGTGGCCGGAACGGCCGTCCCGATGCGCCGGATCGGGTCCCGGTACCTATTTGCACATCGGGGCGAATCGGGTCCATATGTGGCTTCCACGCCCATCCGAGGGACTGCTCGGTAACGGCGCGGTGAACGAACTGACGGGGGCAGCGACCACGACCCAGGGTCCGCCACGGAGGCGATCACGATGACGCTACGGGCCGGCTTCATCGGATACGGTTTTATGGGGAAGGCCCACGCCAACGCGCTCGCACGCCTGCCGATGTTCTTCCCCGACGTGCCCGCGGTCGAACGCCATATGCTCTGTGGCCGCAACGAGGAACGCGTCGAGGCGGCCGCGGACCGATTCGGGTTCACACACACCACCGACGACTGGGAAACGCTGGTCGAGTCGGTGGACGTGGTGTACAACCTCGGGCCGAACGGCCTCCATGCCGACCCGTCGATCGCCGCCCTCGAGCGGGACGTCCACGTTCTGTGTGAGAAGCCGCTGGCGTCGACCCTCGAGGACGCGGAGCGAATGGTCGAGGCCGCACGCGACAGCGACGCGGTCGCCGCCTGCGCGTTCAACTATCGGTACGTGCCGGCGCTCCGGCTCGCGAAGGACCTCATCGATCGGGGGGCGCTCGGCGACGTCCGACACGTCCGCGGGAGCTACCTCGGCGACTGGCAGGCCGACGCCGACCACCCCTGGACGTGGCGCAACGACGCCGACCTGGCCGGGTACGGACAGGTCGCCGACGTCGGGTCCCACACGATCGACCTGGTCCGGTGGCTCGTGGGCGGGATCGACGACGTCAGCGGTCGGCTCGCCACACAGGTCGAGGAACGACCCGCACCGGACGGTGACGGAACCCGTCCGGTGACGACCGACGACGCCTACGTCGCGACCGTCTCGTTCGAATCGGGCGCGATCGGCGTCCTGGAGGGGTCAAGCGTCGCCACGGGACACAAGGCGTCGAACACCGTCGAGGTCATCGGGTCCGACGGCGCGATCCGGTTCGATCTCGAGCGACTCAACGAGCTCGAGGTCCACGATGCCGACGGCCGCGGCTACGAGCGGATCCTCGTCACCGACGAGGACGATCCTTACGGTGACCGATGGTGGCCGGCCGGCCACGCGATCGGCTGGGAACACACGGTGGTTCACGAGAACTACGAGTTCTGCCGGGCGATCGCCGGCGATGGTGGCGACGTGGTTCCCTTTTCCGAGGCGTTCGAGGTCCTGCGGATCGTCGATGCGCTCGTGGAGAGCGATGCGCGCGGCGAACGCCGCTCACTCCACGTCGACGATTGATGACGTCTCGGCGAGTGAGAACGCATCGACGGATGAGAGCGTCTCGGCGGCTGAAGTCGTGAGCTGACGATCGACTCGTCCTCGACGACCGACTCCGCTCTCGACGACCGCCGATCAGACCTCGATCAGCACTTTCCCGTCGACGCGCTCGGCCGCTTGCCGAACCGCGTCGTCGGCGTCCGCGAGGTCGAACGTCGAGGTGATGATCGATCGGTTATCCAGCCGTCCGGCAGCCATCAGCCGGATCACCCGCGGGTAGACCCGTTGGCCAGTATGCCCCTCCGAGCCGTAAAGCTGTGCGCCGTTCCCCTGGTACTTCCGCAGGGCGAGGTCGGGGTCGGCGCCGGCGTTGCTGATGTGGACGACGGTGGCGTCCTCCGCCAGCGTGTCCTCGATGACCGGGTAGGTCTGGGTCACGGCGCCGGCGGTCTCGACGTGGACGTCCGCGCCCTCGCCATCGGTGATCGAGGCGACCGTCTCGACCGGATCGCACTCGATCGGGTTATAGACGTGTTCATAGCCGAGATCCCGGGCGATCTCCCGGCGCTCGGGCGAGGGTTCGAAGGCGATCACCGCGCCGGCGCCGGCGGCCCGGGAGACGTTCATTCCGGTGAGTCCGATCGGTCCTGCCCCGTGGTAGACGTGGTGGTCGCCGGGCATAATCCCGTCCGCCCGGACGAACAGGCCGTGATAGGTGATCGTGCTCGGTTCGATCGTCGCCGCGGCTCGCAACGCCTCGTCCTCCGTCTCGTAGGTCTCCCGTAACGCCGAGACGTCCCAACAGAGCTTCTCGGGAACGGCGACGTACTCGGCGAACGCCCCGGGGATCGTGAACCCGATCTGCTCGAAGTTCTCACAGTGGCCGTGAAAGCCCTGCCGGCAGGTGTTACACCGGCCGCAGTAGTCGGTGACCTCGGCGGTGACCAGATCCCCCGGCTCGAACAGCCGCGTGTCGTCGCCCGTCTCGACGATCTCGCCGGCGAACTCGTGACCGGTCACGTTCGGAAGCCCGAGATACGCTGAGTAATGGACGTAGCCGTCCTCGTCCGTCTCGATCATCGAGACGTCGCTGCCGCAGATCCCGGCATACCGAACTCGCACGAGCACCTCGTCGTCGGCGGGCGTCGGTCGCTCCCGGTCGACCACCCGCAACTCGGGGTCACGCCACACCTGTGAGGCGTTCATCGCCGTCCGTGACTCGCGCTCGTCGTCCGACACGTCGTACTCCGGCCGTGGGTCCCACTCGGCATCCACTACAAGGGATCGCATACCACGGGATTCAGCCCAATCCACTATAAGAATACCGAAGCCGGAGCGGCGTCGAGCCGGGGACGACCGCCGTCCGGCGATCGAATCGCCCACCCAGCCGTCCATCGGCCGGTTCGTCGTCCTCAGTCGTCCGCCTCGAGGTCCGCCAGGTCCCACTCGCCGGTGATGATCGCGCCGGAGTCGGGGTTGTCCGGTTCGACGACGGCTTCGACGAAGGCTGGACCGTCGTGGTCGATCGCGGCCTCGAGCGTCTCGGCGAGGTTCTCGGGTTTGACGACGCGCTCGGCGAATCCGACGCTGAACGCCTCGGCCATCGCCACGAAGTCGACGTCGTCCTCCCCGTCGAACTCCGTGTTGAGGACGCGGTCCCAGCCGTACTTGTCGACCTGGAGGTTCCGGATCGACTTCCAGCCGTTGTTGTTGACGACCAGCCAGGTGACGTCGATGTCGTGTTCGACCGCACAGGCGACCTCCTGGTTGCACATCAGGAAGCTCCCGTCGCCCTCGATGTTCACGACCGGGCGGTCGGGCTCGGCGAGCTTCGCGCCGATGGCGGCGGAGACGCCGAATCCCATCGTCGAGAACCCGCCACAGGAGATGTTCGTCTGGGGATCGTACACCGGGAACTCGGGGTTCGTGACCTCCTGTGGCTGCCCCGCGCTCGAAACGATCATTCCCTCACGCGGTAGCACGTCGCGGAGCCCCGCGAGCACGCGGGAGATGCTCATCGGGACCTCGTCAGTGTGGCGCTCCTCGACCCGGTCCTGCCAGTCGTTCCACAGGCGCTGGATCTCCTCGTAGTACTCGTTGTCCTCGGTCGTGACCGGCTTGAGCCGCTCGGAGACGGCGTCGTACAGCTGGTCGGTGACGACCTTGGCGTCGCCGAGTATCCCGACCTCCACGGGATAGTTCTTGCCGATCTCCGTGTTGTCGATGTCGACGTGGATCAGCTTGCTCGGCGGGATCTCGAAGCTGACCCCCTGCTCGAAGGAGGACGTGTGGAGGTCCGAGAATCGACAGCCGATCGCGAGGACCACGTCGGCGTTGCTCGCGAGTTCGTTGCCGGCGGTGGAACCGATCCACCCTGCGTACCCGACGAAGAGCTCGTGGTCCTCCGGGATGATCCCCTTCGCCTGGAAGGTCGGAATGACGGGCGCCTGTAGGTGTTCGGCCAGCGCCTGGACCTCGTCCCAGGCCTCGCCGAGCATACAGCCGCCGCCGGGGACGATCACCGGTCGATCCGCCTCGGCGAGCAGGTCTGCCGCCTCCGCGATCGATCCGGGATCGCCGCCCGGCCGACTGTGCGTGCGTGTCTCCGCCGGATCGGGAATCTCGACGTCGGCCGCAGCGCCCTGGACGTCCATCGGTACGTCGACGTGGACCGGGCCGGGACGCCCCGTCACCGCGATCTGGAACGCGCGCCGCAGGATTCGAGGCAGCCGCTCGACGTCGTCCGCGACGAAGCTCCGCTTGGTGACGGGCTCCATCACGCTCGGGAAGTCGCCCGGTTTCTGTCGGTCCAACTCCTGGAGGATACCCTCGCCGTACTCGTGGGTCTGTGGCGCACCGGTGAAGATCACCATCGGGATGGAGTCGACGTAGGCCGTCGCCGCGCCCGTCACCGTGTTGGTCGCGCCGGGACCGATCGAGGTGAACACGGCGAGGGGCTCGCCGGACGCGCGAGCGTACCCGTCCGCGAGGTGGGTCGCACCCTGTTCGTGTCGCGGCTGGATCACCTCGACGTCGGACTCGTTGAACGCGTCGAGCAGGTTCGTGCTGCCGTGGCCCGGAATGCCGACGAGGTATTCGACGCCCTCCGTTTCGAGATACTCGGCGATGATCTCGCCACCAGTACGCATAGGCATGTCTGATCGATCAGCACGGTGTGTTATAAACATTCGCCCTCGCGGGTTCGGCATCGTGCCCGGGTCGTGACGGTCCCTCGGTTTTGAACGCCGGTTCACGGAACCGATACACTCTTGAACACAACGACCACTCCGGTGAGTATGGCCGTTCATAGCGACTGGGGGGACTGGCTGCCGCAGGCGATCGCGGACAGCGACCCCGACGGCGTCGCCGTCTGGTACCTCGGCTGTAACGGGTTCGTCCTTCGGGACGGGGAGGGAACGACGATATTCATCGATCCGTATCTCGGAACCGGCGATCCGCCGCGAACGATCCGGATGATCCCGGTTCCGTTCGATCCGACCGATGTCGAACACGCGGACGCGATCCTCGCGACCCACGAACACGTCGACCACGTTCACGGTCCCTCGCAAGCACCGATCCTGGAGGGGACCGACGCCACGTTCTACGGCCCCGACGACGCCGTCGCCGTGGCTCGTGAGGAGGAGGCGTGGCCGGAGACGTACGACGTCGCGGAGGATCGGTTGGTGCCCGTCGCGGAGGGCGACGCCGTCGAGATCGGCGCGTTCACGGTCCACGTCGAGCCCGCAACCGACCCCGACGCGAGCCACCCGGTCACCTACGTGATCGACCACCCGGCCGGAACGATGTTCCACGGCGGCGATTCGAAGCCGGACCCCGAATTCGCCGACATCGGGTCACGGTACGACATCGATCTCGGGGTGTTGGCCGTCGGCACCGTCGGGATGATGCCGGATCGCGAGACCCGCGTTCCGGCCGTCACGAAGTGGTACAACGACGAAACACAGTGTGTTTCGGCCGCTCGGGACCTGCAACTCGATCGACTGCTGCCGAGCCACTGGGATATGTGGAAGCGGCTGACCGCGGATCCGACCGCCCTTCACGATCACGTTCGTGGGCTCGAGCACCCGCAACGGCTCGAGATCGTGGAGATCGGCGACCGAACCGATATCTGAGTCGTTCCCACGGCCTCAGTGGAACCGATCACAGTGACGGGATGACCTCGTCGTGCATCACGTCGAACAGTCGTTCGGGCTCCGGGCTGGTGTTGCCGACGGCGATCCGGTCGAACCCCATCTCGGCGTACTCCTCGAGTTGCGCCGCGATCGCCGACGGATCATCGGCGATCAGGAACTTCTCCTCGATCTCCTCGCGGGTCGCCTGCTCGCCTTCCGCCTCGATCTCCTTCGGGTTCGCCATCGCCCGGTCGAAGACGTTCTGCGTGGTCGCCCACCACGGTCGCGTCGCCTCGAGGGCGCGTTCGTACTCGGGATGGTACGAGGCGGTCACGAGCAGCGTCGTCTCGATCGCGTCCGGATCGTTCCCCTCCTCCTCGGCGTACCGCCGGATCGCCGGGTAGAGCCGGTCGGTGTACTCCTCGCCCTTCTTGACCGTGATGAAGCCGTCGGCGTACCGTGCCGCAAGCCGAGCGGTGCTCGGCCCGTTTGCCGCGATATGCAGCTTCGGCGACCTATCGGCGGTCGTGTACAGTTTCGCCTCGTCGAGGTCGAACCGATCGCCGTCGTAGCTGACGAATCCCTCCTCGTTGATCCGCTCGCGGACCGCATCGCTGACCCATTCCTCGTCGCCCCACAGCGCGCGGATGATCTGGATCGCCTCCTCGAGGCGGTCGCGGCGTTCGGGATACTCGGGCCAGTCGAACCCGAGCGGCGTCTCGTTCATCGCCTCCCCGGTCGAGAGGCCGAGGAGCACCGGATCGTCGTGGAGCTGCTGCAGCGTCGCGAACGCCTGCGCGATCATTCCGGGATGGTAATGGCCCGTCGCCGGCGTGACGCACGTGCCGATCGGGCCGTCGAGCCGTTCCGTGGCGGCGCCGAGCCAGGACCACGCGAATCCGGACTCCGCATCCGTATGGAACCACGGGTGGAAGTGGTCCGACGTCCAGACGGTCTCATAGCCGCTGTCGATGGCGTGCTCGCCGTAGTCCAACAGCGTGGTCGGGTCGTACTGCTCCTGATGAGCCATATAGTCGATGCGAACCATCGTCGTCCACCGGTACGAACGGCCCTGCATTAGGTGTTGTGCTCGATCGAGCCGGTACTGTCGATCGTCTCAGTGAGCCCGTGGGTCTCGCCCCGCGGCCATCGGACGGTGAACGAACGAGACGTGTGACGGAACGGCGTCGGACTACGATGCGGTCTCAGGACGCGACGATGTCCGTCACGTCTTTCGGTGGCTCTCGACGACGTCCCAGTCCAGTTCGATGCCGAGGCCTGGCCCGTCCGGCACCGTGATCCGGCCGTCCTGGATCAGCGGTTCGTCTCGCGCGAGGAGGTCGTCCCACCAGGACACTTCCCGGGCGTGGTACTCGAGGGCGACGAAGTTCGGGACCGTCGCACCAACGTGTGCCGTTGCGACCGTGGCAACCGGGCTGCCGATGTTGTGGGGGACGAGCGCCTGGTAGTAGGCTTCGGCCATCTCGGCGATCTTTTTCGTCTCCGCGATGCCGCCGGTTTTGGGTACGTCCGGCGCGAGGAAGTCCACGGCCTGGTCCTCGATCAGATCCCGGAAGCCGTGCCGGCCGTACCGGTTTTCCCCGGTCAGCAGGGTCTGGTCCGTCGACCGCTGCAGCTCCCGCATCGCGTCGGTGTTCTCCGGCGGGAGTGGGTCTTCGACCCACGCGAGGTCGTATGGCTCGATCGCCTGACAGAGTCGTTTGGCGGTTTCGGGACTGAAGTTCCAGTGGAGGTCGACCGCAACCTCGGCGTCGTCGCCGACCTCCTCGGTGACGGCCTCGACGATCGACCGTTTGTGCTCGATCTCCGGCGGGTCGAAGTGACGGGAGAGCGTGTCGATGTCCCGGCCGGACGGAACGTCGAGATCGAATTTGACAGCGTCGAACCCGTCATTGACCGCCATCCGGGCGGCCTGGGCGTACGCCTCCGGCTCGTAGGTCGCTTCCTCTTGCCCCTCCTGGGCCGACGCGACCATCGCCTCGCCCGCGTGACAGTCCGCATAGACGCGGACTTCATCGCGGGTTTTCCCACCGAGAAGCTGGTAGACCGGCTGATCGAGGATCTTTCCGGCCGCGTCCCACAGGGCGATCTCGACGCCGCTTATCGCGATCGTCCCAACCCCCCATTGTGACCCCCGGCCGGAGAGGCTCCCACGCATCAGGTTGTAGAGCCGCTCGACGTCGAGCGGATTCTCCCCGACGAGTACGGGCCGCAGGTAATCCGTCACGATCTCGTGTACTCCCGGCGAGGGATACGCTTCCCCGATCCCGGTTACGCCCTGATCGGTCTCGAGCGTGACGATCGTCCACGGGAAGTTCCCGTCGATGACGATCGTGTCGATATCGGTGATCTCGGGCGTCGGCCCGTCCCGTTCCGGCGTCTCGTTGAAATCGGTCCACATCGTCGCCGCAAGCGTGGATGCAAAGTCCTCGTACATGGTGTGTGAATCTGATGTCGCTGTCGTCGACTCCCACGTCGGTCGATCCGGACGATTCCTCCCACGTCCGGAGGGTCGATTCCGTGATCGGCGGCCGTGCGACCAGCCATCGATCGCATCGGATCACGCGTCGCGTCGACGGCGGACACGGGCGCGTTCGAGGCGGGTCGCATTATCAGGTCGATTGCGGAGATGGCTGTTATAACTTCCGGTGACGAGCCCGGATCGAGACGATCCGGATCCCGTCTGCGTCTGCGTTTGGAGCACACAAACAATTTAGTATGTGCGGGTACGTGCTGCAGGTATGACGCCGGAAACGAACCCCAGAACGATCCAGGCAGTCGGGATCACCCTCGAGGTCATCGACTATCTTCACGAACACGATCGGGCACGTGTCACCGAGATCGCGGACGCACTCGACCGATCGAAGGGAACGATACACTGCCATCTCGCGACGTTGCTCGAGAAGGAACACGTCGTGAAGGACGGTGACGACTACCGGCTCAGTCTCCGGTACCTCGAACTCGGCGAACGAGTGAAGGACCGGTTGGGGATCTACGACGTGGTGACCGACGAGCTGTCGGACCTCGCCGAACAGTCCAACGAGTTGGTCCAGTTTGCAACCGAGGAACACGGTAAGGGGGTCTATCTGTACAAGAAGGGCGGCGAGCGAGCCGTTCAGACGGCCTCCTCGATCGGCAAACGTGAATACCTCCACTGCACCTCGCTGGGGAAGTCGATCCTGGCCCACTACCCGCGCGAGCGTGTCGAAGCGATCATCGATCGACACGGCCTGCCCGGATACACGCCGAACACGATCACGAGCAGCACGGAACTCTTCGAGGAACTCGAGACGATCCGGGATCGCGGGTACGCCTTCGACGACGAGGAGAAGATAGAGGGGTTACGGTGTGTCGCTGCGCCCGTGAAGGCCGGCGAGGACGACGTTCTCGGTGCCGTCAGCATATCGGGCCCCTCGAGCCGGATGACGGGCGATCGATACCGAGAGGAGTTACCGGACATGGTCTCCCGATCCGCGAACGTGATCGAGATCAACGCCAAGTTCTCCTGATCGATGAGGCTGCTCCGGTTGCAGTCCACCTATCGTTCGTCGTATGCAAACGTCGATCTGTTGTCCGGGCGGCCGTTCCATCCGCAATCGGTAATGCGACCAAAACTGGCCGTTGAGAGGGACTATAACCGCGGTTTGATCGTGTCGGTCGGTCGAGACGACGTCGCTCCCCACCCACCGAAGGTGAAACGGCGATCAGGATCGTACCGAACCCACCATTGGACTTACAGTAGTATGTTTGTTAGTATTCTTGCGCCAGAGCCGTACTGCGGTGGAGATCCGTCCCGTCTCCCGCCACCAACAGTTTGTATCTCCCAAACGTTCGTATGGTGCGTGAAATCACAACAGACGACGGTGACGACGACATACGGTGACGGAGTGGGCGCACGGTCCCGGCCGATGCGCGCTGTGAAGTCGCCATCCGCCGCACAGCCGATCCCACCGCGCAGCCAGGCAGTCGGACGGGATGAGCCGGCTGACCAAAAGCTATTTCTCACGGACCGTACTTCGCCGTACCATGGGAACTGGGTACACCACCGTTATGTATGACGCCGAGGACGTCGAGACCGCGCTCACCGACATCGTGGCCTGTCGATACGACGGCGTCGAGATCGGGATCGAGAAGATCCGTTCGATCGGGTTCGACACGCTTTCGGCGTGGCTCACGGAGTACGACCTCGATCTCTACCTGGCGATGAGCGAGTGGATCGAAAGTGAGGACGCGGTCGATCGGATGGTTGAGGAGATGCCCGCTATCGCCGGTCTCGACGCCGAATTCGTCGGACTACTGCCGCCACAGCGGGGACGGTACGAGGCCGCAACCGTCGAGAACTGGCTGGGGCGGCTCACCGATGCAGCCCTCGATGCCGGTGTCCAACCCCTCGTTCACCACCACGGCGCGACGGCCGTCGAGCAGCCCGAGGAGATCCGCCACTATCTCGACGCGGTCGACGGGCTTGAACTCGTCTTCGATACGGCCCACTACTACCCGTACGGTGAGAACTTCCCCGACGGCGACGTCACCGACGGGATCGAACGGTTCGCCGACGACATCGCCTACGTCCACCTCAAGGACGTCGAACCGGTCAAGGATTTCGCGGCAAACCGGGACGCGCTCACCGCGGGCGACTTCCACCTCGACAACGTCATCAACTACTTCCGATCGTTCACCGATCTCGGCGACGGCATTCTCGATCTCGAGGGCGCCTACGAGGCGTTCCAGAAGGCCGGGTACGACGGTCACTTCACGATCGAGATCGAGAACCAAACCGATCGGCCGCTCCTGCACGCCAAGGAGAACTACGATCACTGGTCGTCGGTGACTGACGCATAGACCGCCGATCGCCGTCCTCCCTGCCGTTCTCCCTCCGGGGGTCACCCTATCTGCATCAACGACGCGCCGAGGACGACGCTGACGATCCCGCTCAGGATGCGCGGCGACCGTGGCACCTGTCTCACGAGCACGTACGAGATCACGACGACGACGAGCGGTGCGACGTTCGAGAGCGGGATGACCGTGATCACCGTCCCGAGCTGAAGCGCCGAAAACCACGCGAGCCAATTCCCCGCGACGAAGACGCCCGCAAGCGTGAACGCGGCGAGCGCGAGCGGATCGCGGACCTGAACCCCGGATCGCGCCGCTCCCGAGACGCCGAAGAGCACCAGAAACGCCACCAACGCGGCGGTCTGTCCCACGGCGGTGCCGAACAGCGGATCGTCGATCCGGTTCAGCCCGATCGCGACCAGCACGAACGAGACGCCGAGAAGCACCATCGCGACGACCGGGAACAGGAGGTCACGCACGTTCACTCGCGAGAACTCCTCGATGAGGAGGTCCTCCGAGGCTGCCTCGTCCGTTCGGGCCCCCTGTAACACGATGCCGCCGATGACGATACAGCTCAGCCCGACCCCGGTGGCCGGTGTGAACGATTCGCCGAGTAGCGGAACCGCAAGCAGCGCGGCAACGGCGGGGTTCGCCCCCACGACTGCGGCGGCGACGCGGGCACCGACGCGGCCGATCCCGCGGAAGTAGAGCACCCGGAACGCCGCCGGGTTCAACAGTCCCGCGACCACGAACGGCGCCATCCCCCGGACGGAGACGCCCGCAAGCTCGACGCCGCGGACGGCCAGGAGGATCCAGAACACGACGACGCTGACGACGATCGTGACCACGGTCGCGGCCAGCGCCGGCGATTCACGGCCGGTATATGTCCCGTTCTCGAGCCCGTACTCGACCGAGAGGGTCTGGAGGGCCGAACACACCGACGCCAGCAGCGCCAGGGCCGCGCTCAGCTCGATGAACATCCGTGGATCGGCGTCGTCGCGGCCGGTCGTCGGAGGACGGGCGTCCACTGACGGCGGGATCGAACCGACTGACGGGGGCAGGGCTCCGATGTCGACATAATTCTTCCTGTGGCGTCGGGTGACATAGTGGTGTCGATGCAGGGCTCGATCGGGGGAACACTCTTTGAGACGCGTCGTGAACGACGACCGAGGAGAATGACGGGAGCTTCATCCACACCGATAGTCGGCGTGACGGCCGGGAGCGCGTTCGATCTCGAGATCGAGCGCGAGGTGTTCGACGGTATGGACGTCCGGTTTCGTCCGGTCGACGTCGAGACGACCGACGACCTGATCGCGGAGCTTGCGGACGTCGACGCCGTTATCGACCGGCTGCTGGCCGCCCCCTACACCGCGGCGGTCATCGACGCCCTCGAGGACTGCCGGGTCATCGCCCGGTGTGGCATCGGCGTCGACGCCATCGATACGGAACGGGCCGCGGGGGCGGACACCTACGTCGTCAACGTCCCGACGTACTGCCAAGACGAGGTCTCCGAACACACGCTACTGCTGTTGCTCGCGCTGGAACGGAACCTCACGGACTACGACGCCGCCCTGAAGGACGGCGTCTGGGCCCGGGACGTGACCACCGCCGGAGTCCACCGGCTGCGAGGACGCACGCTCGGCCTCATCGGATTCGGAACGATCGCACGACTCGTGGCCGAGAAGGCACACGCGTTCGGACTGGACGTGATGGCCGCCGATCCGTACGTCGACGCGGAGACGATGGCCGAGGCGGACGTGGAGAAGGCCCCCTTCGAGACGGTGGTGGAAACCGCCGACGCCGTCTCGCTGCACGCGCCCCTGATCGAGGACACACGGGGGATGATGGACGCCGACGCGTTCGCCCGGATGAAGGAGTCGGCGGTCCTGATCAACGTCGCCCGCGGGGGGCTCGTCGTCACCGAGGACCTCGTGGACGCGCTCCGGACCGGCCGGATCGCCGGCGCGGGCCTGGACGTGTTCGACGTCGAGCCGTCGGGACAGGGAGGGGCCGACCCGCCCTTCGAGAGCCCGCTCCGCGAGTTCGACACCGTCGTTCTCACGCCGCACGTCGCGTGGTTCTCACGGGAAGCGAACGACGAGCGGCGACGAACCGCGGCACGGGACGTTCGACGCGTCCTCGAGGGGAGACCGCCCACGAACGCCGTGAACGATCCCGAGGGAGCGAACGGGAACGCCGCCGCTGACGATGCTGACGACGCTAATGCTGCCGCCGACGAAGCCAACGCTGACGTCGCCGACGGAGCCAACGCTGACGCCGCCGACGGAGCCGACGTAACTGACGACGAGTAAACCGCGTGGCGCCGCACCGTCACGACCCGACCACCTTTATGCCCGGTCCACGATGGATCGCTATGGAGCGACACCGACTCGGAACGACCGATCATCGGGTGACCGAGATCGGGCTCGGAACGTGGGAGATCGGCGGCGACTGGGGCGACGTGAGCGAGGAGACGGGACGGACCGCCATCCGAACCGCGCTCGAGGAGGGCGTCGACTTCCTGGATACGGCGGACGTCTACGGGGACGGTCGGTCCGAACGGATCATCGGCGAGGCCCTCGCGGACCATCCCGCCGGCGAGGAGGTGACCGTGGCTACGAAGGTCGGTCGCCGTCTGGATCCGCACACGGCGGACGGGTACACGCATGAGAACCTCGAACGGTTCGTCGCGCGATCGCGAACGAACCTCGGCGTCGAGTCACTCGATCTGGTCCAGCTCCACTGTCCGCCCACGTCGGTGTACTACCAGCCCGAGACGTTCGCGGCCCTGGAGTCGCTGCGGGAGGACGGGCTGATCGATGCCTACGGCGTCAGCGTCGAGCGCGTCGAGGAGGGGCTCAAGGCGATCGAATACGACGGCGTGGAGACCGTCCAGATCGTCTTCAACCCGTTCCGCCAGCGTCCCGCGGAGCTGTTCTTCCGCGAGGCGGCCCGTCGCAACGTCGGCGTCATCGTCCGCGTCCCGCTGGCGTCGGGGCTGTTGACCGGCACGATGTCCGCCGACGCGTCCTTCCCGGAGAACGACCACCGCAACTTCAACCGCGAGGGCGACGCCTTCGACGTCGGCGAGACGTTCGCGGGCGTGCCCCTCTCGGTCGGCGTGGAGGCGGCCGAACGACTCCGGCCGGCCGTCCCGGAGGACGCCACGCTCGCACAGTTCACGCTGCGGTGGATCCTCTCGTTCGACGCCGTCACGACCGTCATTCCCGGGTCGACGTCGCCGGACCACGTCCGTGACAACGTCGCCGCCGCCGACCTTCCGGCTCCCTCGGGCGAGGACCACGCGCTCGTCGACGCCGTCTACGAGTCGCTCGTTCGCGAGCACGTCCATCACCGCTGGTAACGCGAACGGGCTCGGAACGGCTTGGCCGTCGATCGTACGGGACTGACGACCAAAACGATATATAGGTGCGAGCTGATGGATCCGGTATGACCGACGAGATACACGATGTGTTGCTCGCCGTAGGTCCGAACGACCGCGACCACGTCACGACGATCCTCGATGCGGCGCTCGGCGTCGTGGTTCCGACGGGAGCATCGGTTACCCTGCTCCACGTGTTCCCCCGCAGCGAGTACGAGTCCCTGCTCGAAAAGATCGAGTCCGGAACCGGAACCCTCGATCCCGACGAACTCGCGGCACGGCACGAGGGTATCAACACGCCGGTCGCACGCCTCGAGGAGGCCGGCATCGACTACGATATCCGGGGCGTGATCGGCGATCCGGACGTGGAGATCGTCCGTCTCGCAGAGGAACTCGACGTCGATCGGATCTTCATCGGGGGGTCGAGCCGGTCGCCGACGGGAAAGGCGGTCTTCGGCGATCACGCACAACAGGTCCTGCTCAACGCGTCCTGTCCGGTAACGTACGTGCAGCGGGACTGAGACGCGGGGTCCACAGATCGATTTCGAGGCCCACCGACGGGCGTCGAACGAACCCTGATGACTGCAATGGCGACCTTCTCCGCACGTGTCCGGGTGAAAATGAGCGACGACGTCGTCGATATCAGGCGACGCCGAACTTCTCGATCTGCTGTTGGACGGCGTCGACGTTGCTCGCGTCGACGAACGTCGGGCCGGTCGGCGTGTGCGTCGGCGTGAGGATCCCCGAGTTGACCTGTGTGGTCAGGTAGTGTGCCGCCTGGTACGCCTGCAGCGCCGGCTGTTGGATGACCGCCGCCAGGTTGTATCCCTCGTTGATCGCGTCAGCCTGGCTCTGGGAGATGTCACAGCCCGCGTGGAACATCTCCCCCTCAAGCCCCTCGTTGGAGATGTAGTCGATCGCCGGGTTGCCGGCGGTCGGGCCGAGGGTGAAGACCAGACTCGTGTCGGGGTTGCTGGACCGGAAGCTGGCAAGCCTGCTGATCACGCCGGAGGGGTCGCCACCCGGAACCTCGATCCAGTCGTTGGAGATGCCCTGTTCCTCGAGCACCTGCTCGATACCGTCCTGCCGCATGGACAGCGCCGAATGGCCGGGATCGTGGTTGAGGATGACGGCGCGGCTCGGCTGGGAGCCGAGCTCCTCCTCGATCAGCGGCAGCGTGTTACTGGCGAGCGTCGACCCGACCATCGCCTCGTTCTGTCCCACGTAGCCGTGGTAGGGCATGCTCTGCTCGCCGCTTTCGAGGAAGCTCTGCTCGGTGACGTTCGTGACGATGACGTACACGCCCTCCTCGGCGGCGCGCTGGAGCGCGTCCTGGAACAGATCCGGATCGGGGAGGGTCACCGCGATCGCGTCGGCGCCGGAGTCGATCGCCGTCTCGACGTTGCTGACCTGCTGGGTGAAGTTCGCCGACGAGTCGGGGCCCTGGTAGGCCGCGTCCACGCCGAGCTGATCGACGGCCATCTGCCACCCCTCGCTCTGTGCCGACCAGAACGGGTCCTGGCCCGGCGCTCCGTGCGGAATGTACCGGATAGAGATGTCCTGGTTGTCCACCTGGTTGGTCGTTCCCGTTCCTCCGTTGCCGTTGCCGCCGTTTCCGTTGCCGCCGTTTCCGTTGCCGTTGCCGCCGCCGTTTCCGTTCCCGCTACAGCCGGCGATTCCGGCTGCACCGATCGTTCCGGTCGCCGCCAGCATATGGCGCCGACTGATCGCTTCGAACTCGACAGTGTCATCGGTTGACTTTCGGGTCATTCGCGTATGTGCCATATTGGTACTATTAAATAAATATAACGGTTATTGGTACCAGACACCACGCTAACGGCGTCGATCCGGTTCGGAGCCTCGTCTAGTTCTGGCCGCTTTGGCCCTCCTCGGAATCGGGCGGGTACACGTATTTCGGCCCCGGATCGTACTCCCCGCCGGCCAGCGTCTCGAAGTACACGCCGTTCAATCTGTCCCTCGTGTCGAAGTATATGTAGTGTGTGTCGTGCCACTTGCCGCTCTGGACGACGGGAATCCCGGCGTTCTCGAACGATTCGACGACGTCTATGACGTCGTCGAAGGCGAAGCACGCGAGGTGGTGGATCCCCTCGCCGTGCTCCTCGAGGAAATCACGGTGCACGCTGTCCCCCTCGAGCGGTTCGATGATCTCGATCTCGAGATCGCCGAGGTATGCGTACCCGATCTCGAATGCTGCCTCCGTCGGCTCGCCGTAGTAGGTGGCTTCCTCCTGTTCGGGCGGGCCGATGTAGTAGACCTCCCACGGTTCGATGCCGAGGATCCGGCGATACCGTTCCATCGCGTCCTCGAGGTCCTCGACGACGAGCGCGACCTGGCTGATCTCGGGAACGTCGATCCCGACGTCCGGAACGTCCATACGCACCGACGGTCGTAGTCATATATAAATCCAGACGGTATGGAAACAGATACCTCGTGAACTGTAGCCACACGGGATGGGTAGCGATGGTCGCTGCTGGTCGATGACCGATGTGGCACCGATGGTCGGAAGCCAGGGTCACACACGAAACACGAGGATTCGAAAGGACGGTCGGGATCGCAACGACGCCGGCGCGACTACTCGGCCTCTTGCCCGGCGACCAGCTTCATCCGGTCGATCAGCTCCTTGGGACCCTCGATGTCTTCCTTGGTGAACTCGTCGATCGTCGCACCGGAATCCAGGAGATGGAACCGATCGGCGACCTCGTAGGCGTTGAAGATGTTGTGGGAGATGTATATCGTCCCGATCCCCTGCTCTTTCGTCCGTTCGACCGTCTCGAGCACCTTCTCGGACTCCTTGACCGAGAGGTTTCGAAGCGGCTCGTCGAGGATCAACAGGTCCGCATCGAAGTGGAGCGCCCGGCCGATCTTGATGCTCTGTGCCTCACCGCCGGACAGGTTTTCGGCCGGAAGGTTCGGATCGTTCAGCGATCCCAATCCGATGTCGTCTAGTACCTCCTTGGTTTCCTCGTACATCAGATCGGAATCGAGATTCCCGAACCGATCGGTCGGCTCCTTGCCGAGGAACAGGTTCCGCGCGACCGTCAGGGAGGGGATGAGCTCCATGTCCTGATAGACCACGCTGATCCCCTGTTCGAGAGCCTCGTCCGGATTGTTGAACGTGACCTGCTCCCCCTTCCAGTGGATCTCGCCCGCATCGGGTTGATGGTAGCCGACGATGTTCTTGATCAGGGTGCTCTTGCCGGCGCCGTTGTCGCCGACGAGCGCGAGGACTTCGCCCTCGTCCACGTCCAGTGAGACGCCCTTGAGCGCCTGGATCGACCCGAAGCTCTTCTCGATGCCTTTCAGTCGCAATAGGTTGTTGGTATCACTCATAGTGAATCACCGCTTCTCCTGTCGAAGCGTGTTGATATGGCGGTTGAAGACCACTGCAGCCACGAGGACGACGCCGACGAAGAACTGGTACCACGCCGAGTTCGCGCCGGCCGCGATCAGTCCCGCGCCGAACGTCCCGAAGGTCAACGCGCCGAAGAACCCGGCGTTCGGGCTCCCTCGGCCGCCGAACAGCGCACAGCCGCCGAGGACGGCGGCGGCGATCGCCATCAAGGGAAGTTCCGTCTGGAGGATCGGTCGTGCGGTGCCGAACCGGGCGACGTGCATCAGGGACGCGAAGGCCGCCGACATCCCGGTCAGCGTGAACGCGACGAGTCGCGTCCTGGTGACCCGAATACCGCGGGCCCGTGCCGCATCCCGGTCGCTACCGACTGCATAGAGGTGGTTCCCGTAGGCCGTCCGATGCACGAGGTATAACGCGCCAAAGAGGATGAGGAACATCCAGAGTACCAACGCCTCGAAGTTGGCGCCGAACTCGTAGCTGAAGATCTGCAACAACGGGACGTCGGCGTTCAGACTCGAACTCCCGCTGAAGATCAGCAGTAGTGCCCCCCGGATGGAGAACCAGCCGCCGAGCGTGATGATGAACGAGTGAATTCCGGTGAACGTCACCAGTGCGCCGTTCATCAGCCCGACAGCGCCTCCCAACACGAGGGTCGCGAGGATGGCGACGATCGGCGGGATGCCCTGGTTGACGACGGTGATGAAGAACATCGCCGACATCGCGTAGTTGGCGCCGACGGTCATATCGAAGTCGCCGCCGATCATCAACACCGCGACCATGATGGCCACCGGGCCCATAAGCGCCGTCTCACGGAAGATGTTCCCCCAGATGTTCGGTCGAGTCATCACGCCAGGGTTCAACACGAAGAACAGTGCGGTGACGCCGAGCCACGTCAGAACGGCCACCAGAACCGGATGCTTGATGACGGCATTAAGTATCGGACCGGTTACTCTATCGAGTCCTGTGGACCTCGTTTCCACACTCATAATTATGAGAGTCTTTCGTACGATATATAAAAGTTTCCATAGCCAAGGGAAACGTTCACGGGTACCGTGGTATGCGATCGTTTCAATGCTCCCAACGCCGTCACCGGGTCTCGATATCCCTATCCAGTCACCAGATCGTGGATCGTCTCCAATGCGGTGTCGTCGTCCGACGCGGCAACGTATTCGAAGCCCACGTAGCCGTCGTATGTCGACTCGTCGATCGCCGTGAGGATGTTCGGATAGTGTAGCTCACCCGTCCCCGGTTCGTGACGACCCGGAACGTCGGCGATATGGATATGGCCGATCGCGTCGACGTCGTCCGTGATCGTCGCGATGATGTTGCCCTCGCTGATCTGCTGGTGATAGATGTCGAAGTTGATCCGCACCGCCGGACTGTCGACGTCGCGGACGATGTCGAAGCCGACCGCCGATCGTTCGAGGAAGTACCCGTCGTGATCCACGGCACGATTGAGTGGCTCCACGATGAGCGTCACCCCGGCCGCCTCGGCCGCCGGAGCGACCTCGCGCAGACACGCAACGACGCTGTCATACGCCTCCGCACGCGTGTACTCGTCCGGCTTCGGTCCGACGAGGACGATGAGGTTCGGACAGTCAAGCCGGTCCGCGACCGCGATCGATTCCGTGATGTCCTCAACGACGGCGTCCCGCTTCGTCGGGTCGGTCAGCGGCCGTTCGAGCGCCTCGGGGCGCCGCGGCTCCGTGTTCGCGACCATACCCGCCACGGAGACGTCGTGGTCCTCGAGTCGATCCGCAAGGGCGTCGAGGTCCTTGTCCGGCCACGTCCAGAACTCGACGGTCTCGAACCCGTGTGCCGCCACTCGGTCGATGCGGTCGACGAACGGGACGTCCTCGTAGATCATCTCCAGACAGATGGACGGGCGGATCATGGGTGTCGATCCTCCGGTTTCAGTCGGGTACTTCGGTACTCTCTCGGTCGCGTCTCTACAGTTCTCATTGGACTGGGTTCGGAGATATCGTGGTGACGGTCGATCACGGTTCCACCAGAATCTTGACGTGCTCAGTGTCCGCATCAAGCAGACTTTCGAACCCCTCCTCGACGACGTCGTCGAGGTCGATCCGCCCGGTGATGAACGGGTCGGTGTCGATCTCCCCGTTCGCGAGCGACCGGATGATCGCGTCGAATTCGGTGCGGACCGAGCGTGGCGGGAACCCGTAGCAGTTCGTCCCGACGATCGTTCGTTCGGTCGTCACGACCTCGTTGAGATCGGTGGTCGTCTCGGAGTCACTGACGCTGCCGACGGTGACCGTCCCACCCCGTTTAGTACACCGAACCGCCGCGTTGAACGCGGGATCGATCCCGGCGAACTCGAAGGCGACGTCGACGCCGTCGGGCGTCTCCGATCTGATCACGTCGACGGCATCCCGTTCCATCGGATCGATCGCGACGTCCGCGCCGAGTTCGCGCGCGACCGCTCGGCGGGAATCGTTCGGCTCCGAGACGAAGACGCGCTTGGCGCCGCCGGCGACCGCGGCACGAACGGCCGTGAGCCCGATCGGCCCACAGCCGATGACGGCCGCCGTATCGCCGATCCGGAGCCCGGACTGTCGGACGGCGTGCAGGCCGACGGCCAGCGGTTCGACGAGCGCCCCGTCCTCGAGCGAGACCGAATCCGGAAGCACGTGGACGTGGTCCTCGGGTGCCACCGCGTTCTCCGCGAACCCCCCGGATCCGGTGTGAAAACCGATGGCGACGGCGTCGGGACAGCGGTTGTATTCGCCGTCTTCACAGTACCGACACTCCCCGCAGGGGATGTTCGGTTCGACCGTCACCCGGTCTCCGACGGCGACTCGTGACACCGACGATCCGATCTCGCTGACGACGCCGCTGAACTCGTGGCCCATCGTCATCGGGAGCTGTGCACCGGTCCGTGGGTGGGGTTCCTGCGGGGTGAAATCGGGTCCGGCCCGGTATTCGTGGAGGTCAGACCCACAGATGCCGCATACCTCGATGTCGATGCGAACCGCCGAGTCATCGAGCGGGGACTGGTCGACATCCTCTACGCGAACCTCTTCCGTGTCGTGGAAACGTGCTGCTTTCATTGGTAGTCCGTGTCGTCGATGGACGCCCTATCGACGAATCGTGTGCATTGATACACCGGTACGTTAAATGCGTTTCTCCCGTCGGCTGGCCGTTTCCTTCGAACGCGCGTTCATTTCCACCGACGGTTCGCGACGGATCAGGGACAAGTATTTATACCAATCTACCAATCTGGTTCACACGAAGCGCTCACGCCCCCCGGACCGCGTCGACGGCGATCGTCCCGGTCGACCGATCGGGGGGTCACGCCCTACCAACGATGACTGACCTCAAACAACGGTTCCAAACCGAAACGAACCTCGTCGGTGCGTGGCTCTCCATCGGCCACCCCACCGTCGCGGAAGTGACAGCAACGCGCGGCTTCGACTTCGTGCTCATCGACACCGAGCACACGACCATAAACCTCGAAACGGTCGAGAACATGTCCCGCGGCGTCGACGCCGCCGAGGGCGATACGGAAACCCTCGTTCGCGTGCCGTCCGACGACCCGGTCCGGATCAAACGCGTCCTGGACATCGGCGTCGCCGGCATCATGGTCCCGCGGATCGAAACGGCCGAGGCGGCCCGTGACGTCGTGAACGCGGTCACTTACCCGCCGAACGGGATGCGCGGCGTCGCGTCCGGCCGCGCAGCCACGTACGGCGATGCGTTTCAGGAATACGTCGAGACGGCCGACGAGAAGATCACGACCGTCGTCCAGATCGAGACGCCGACGGGACTCGAGAACGTCGGGGAGATCGCTGCCGTCGAGGGTATCGACGCCGTGTTCGTCGGGCCTGCGGACCTGTCGGCGAATCTCGGCATCTTCGGCGAGTGGGATAGTGATCGCCTCGATGCCGCGATCGAGAAGGTCGTCACCGCCGGGGACGAGGCCGGGATTCCGGTCGGAACGCTCGTCGTCGATCCGGACGACATCGAGATGCGGGTCGAACAGGGCTTTGATTTCCTCATCGTCGGCAAGGACACCAGCCATCTCTCGGCGGCCAACGAACGAATCCGCACCCGGTATGAGGACGCGCTTGCCCGCTCCACCGCGCCCGCCTCGAACGAGGACTGATAGCTGGGTCTCCACTGGATTCGTATCGGTTCCGTGAATCGCCCGTCGCGTCTCGAACGCGTCATCCACGCCCGTTGGAGGACATCCGTCGTCGTGAACCCATCCTGGTGTCGGAGTTATTCAGTTGCGTGATCGAACAGCGACGTGATCAGTTCCACGTCAGTCGCCGCGTCGGCGATCGGGGTGGGTACCGACGCCTCGCCGCGAACGCAGTTTATAAACCGTTCGAGTTCGCGTTTGAAGCTCTCCTCACGCGTCGGGGTGTACTCGCGATCGACCGTTTCGGTGGTCCCGTCACGGATCGACAGACTTGCCGCGTTGTACTTGATGAACGGATGGTCGAACTCGAGTCGGAGCATCCGGTCGGGTGCATCAACCCGAAGGAACTGCTCGTGCCAGTGCCGCTCGGAATCGCCCGTCTGCAGGACGCACTGCTCCCCGCCTTCGAACGTGAGATGAGCGGTGCCGAAGTGGCCGTCACGCACGAAGTCGACATGCTCGATGGAGGTGACGTCGCCGAACAACCCACGAAGCGCGTTGACGTCGTGGCAGACGTGTTCGAGCTGGAAGTCGTAGGCTGCGGCGAGGTCCTCGTCATCGGTCCCGATCGCTTGCTTGCATTGCTCGCGTCGGCGTTCGATGCTTCGTTCGATGAACGACTCCGAGAGCTCCGGCTGGACGAGGTCGTACACGTCCGGCAGCGACCGGGAGAAGTCCGCATCGACCGCGTACGCGGTGATGCTGTCGACCCGATCGACGTCATCCAGCTCGCGTGCAAGCCGTTCGTAGGCCAGCTCGAACCGGCGGTTGTAGGCGACCATCGCCGTGGCATCGCTGTCTGCCGCCACCGCGGCCAGCCGGTCGGCATCCGCCGGCGTGACGGCTAACGGCTTCTCCACGAGCGTGTTCACGCCGGCCGTTAGCGCCCGTTCCACGATGTCGGCGTGCGTCTGCATCGGCGTGGTGACGATGACCGCATCGAGCTCGTCTCCGACGTCGTCGATCAGCCCCTCCGGCTCGGCGTACCGCCGGTCGGCTGGCACGTTGTACCGATCGCCGAGCGTCGCCGTCACGTTCTCGGCGGGGTCACAGATCGCCGCGAGTTCCGCGTCGGGGATCTCGACGACGTTCGGGATGTGCATGATCTGTGCAATGGTTCCGCAGCCAATGATTCCGAATCGCATATCGCTGGGTTCGACAAGTGACGACTAAAAGGTTCCTCTCCGGATCCCGCCGGTCGGTTTTGCTGTCTCGTGCCGTATTCAGCCGCTGTGTCGCGGCGTATTCCGGCGTGTTCACGCTGCGGGTAGGGCTGTCGATTCACCGGCCGGCGTTTGACACTCACAAACCAAAGTCGGTGATCAGCACCACCACCGACCTCACGAGATCGAATGGCAGGTCACTCAGACGCGGTGGCGGGATCGGCAACCGAGGATGTCGCGCCAGGTCAGCCGATGCGATACCAGTCGCCTGAAAACGCACGACTGATCGGAACGGAACGCTGGGACAGGCATCGGACACGGGTGATGGAACACGTCGTCGGGGAACGTCTGCCCCGTGCTGGAACCAACCATCCCAGCCCCCGCTGATGCGGCACCGTCGATCCGTCCCGCCATCGACAGCTCCGCGATCGTCGCAGAAACCGTGTGGCGGTTCGTTCGTAACACTCAAACACACGAGTAACGAGGTCCAAACAGTGACCGTGAGCTGACGACTCAGAAAACCGACGGTCGTTGCTGATGAGGGCGACGGGTAACGACTCGGTACTTGGCGATCGTAACGACGTCGATCGGGACGTTTCCGGATGATAATTACACTAGTATTGTTGTTATCCTGTGTCCCACAGCGACGGTGAGACAGATGTTTGAGAGAAACGAACGAGCTGGCGAATGAGCCGTCTCTCAAAGATTCAACAGTGATGATTCGGGCAGTGACGGCACGATATTCGTTACGTGATAGAACTATCACTACAATAAACATATTTTTATCTTCTATTCTATACTATTTATATATTTTATATACTATTAAATTTCCCATTATATACGTGATATAATTTCAATAAATAACTACGTTATATATTATACATCCATTTATATCCAATATTTCTATATTTTATAGCATATTTGAGGAATAACCATAATATATACAATATATTAAATAAAGTGGTATTATACACATACATCAAATATATTGTATATTTTGCCGGAGCTACCCACTGAACGAACCGATTTCGGACAACGGGAACGGTTCGGCTGTGGAGTATCGACACACGGCGCTCCCATCGCTCACACACAGCCTGCGAGATCGATCCTGACCGAGCAATCGCTACAGATTCTCCGATTCGTCCGGGAGGAGGCGTGCGTCGACGTATCCGGTCACCGTTTCCATCGACTGCTGGGGGGGCTCGTCGATCGTCACTTGACGCGTGAAAGCGCCCGTCGTGGCCGACACGAGGAACTCGGCCGCGAGATCGGGGTCGACGGAGTCGTCGAACTCCCCCGTCTCAACGCCGGTCGAGACGATCGCGTGGACGCGTTCGAAGAGCACCTCGTCGAAGGTCACCATCCGATCCCGGATCGCCTCGTTGTACGGCGCCTGGGCGATCACCTCGAGCATCGCGGTTCGGAACTCCCGTCCCGTGGCCTCCGCGTCGTCATCCAACACGACCGCCAACAGCGCGAGGAGCCGCTGGCGCGCACCGTCGGTGTCGTCGTCGTCGATCGACGCGAGCCGATCGGTGTAGCGGTCGGAGAGGTACTCCAGAAACTCGATGAAGAGGGTCTCCTTGTCGTCGAAGTAGTAATGGATGGACGCCGTGCTGCGGTCCGCCTCGGCAGCGATGTCCTCGATCGTGAGATCGGCGTAGCCGTGTCTACTGAGTGCGCGATACGTCGCCTCGAGGATCTCCGTGGCGGTGTCGTCCATCGCGGTCGCTGTCGGGCTTACTGATTAATTAGTCAAAAGCCTTTGGAAGCCACGGCGACGTCGGTCGAAGGATCGCCATCCCACTCCCGACGCGAGCGGTCGGGAACGCGACTGCGACACGATCGCCATCCCCGTTTGCACAGTTTGAAGCTGCACGACCCAGTAGCTCCGTCCATGTACCTCGCCGAGGAAGCGTGGCCGGACCTCGATGCGTACTTCGAGAACGAGTCCCTGGCGCTCGTCCCGCTCGGGTCGACCGAACAGCACGGACCCCATCTCCCGCTGGCGACCGACCACCTGATCGCGGAGGCGTTCGCGACGGCGGCCGCCGACCGGACCGGTTTCCTCCGGACGCCGACGATCACCGTCGGCGTGAGCCCGCACCATCGGCAGTTTACCGGCACGATGTGGGTCGACGCGCCCGTCTTCCGGGACTACGTCGAGTCGTTCACCCGGAACCTGGCGTATCACGGGATCGACCGCGTGATCTACGTGAACGCCCACGGCGGAAACGTCGAACACCTCCGGGAGGTCGGTCGCCGTCTCCACGACGACGAGGACGTCTACGCCATCGAGTGGATGTGGAACGACTCCATCCCCGATCTGGTCGACGAGCTCTTCGAGCACAACGGCCCCCACGGCGGCCCCAAGGAGACGGCGCTGATCCAACACCTCCGGTCGGAGCTCGTCCACGACGACCGGCTCGCGGACGCACGCGACGGCGGCTTTCCGGAGTTCGAGGCTTCGGCTCCGACCCACCACGGTGCTCGGACCTTCTACGACGCCATCGACAACACGGATAACGGCGTCTTCGGCGATCAAACCGACGCGACCGCCGAGAAAGGCGAACGGATGTTCGAGGAAGCCACCGCACAGCTCGTCCAGCTGTGCAACTGGCTCGACGACCAGCCCTTCGCGGACCTCCTTCCGAAGGATCACGTCTGAACTTTTTGTACTGCGACGCGAACGGAGCGTATGATCACGGACCAGATCCGAACGACGTTCCCGGAACTCGACGCGATCGACGACGAGACGCTTCGTGACGGTGTGATCGAGGCGTGGCGGACCGCGATGGCGGATCACGGCGTCGACGACCTCGCCGCGGTGCCGTGGCTGCCGCCGACACAGCGCGATCTCGAGCTCCCCGACGAGACGCTCGTCGATCACGTTCGCGACGTGACTGCCTGTAGCGTCGGGCTCGCCGAGACCCTCACGGAGCGACGGCCCGATACGTTGGCGATCGATATGGACACCGTCCTCGCCGGCGCGCTCGTCCACGACGTGAGCAAGCTCGCCGAGTTCGACGGGATGGCTGAGACGGACGTATACAGGCTGTTGGGTCATCCGTACTACGGCGTCCACGCGATCGCGCGAGCGGGGCTACCCGTCGAACTCGCGCACATCGTGCTGTCCCACACCGACCGCACGGCGGTCGAGCCCGCGACGATCGAGGCGACGATCGTTCGGCGGGCCGACGAGGCCGCGGCGGCAGCCGTTCGGTGGCGGGCGACCGACGACCTCCGGACCGTCTAACCGCGACCGCTGACGTCTCTCACCACCCACCTCTCGTCTCGCCGCATCCCAAGGGCTAATTGTGTGAATCACGGACGGTGCCGTATGTCCACGCCGGAGGCCGATGCTCGTTCGTCCGCAGTCGAGACGGACGCGCTCCGGTATGAATCGTTGCGGGCCGCGTTCGACCGCGAGGAACTCGGCCGGCATCTCGCGCTGTTTTACGAGACGACCGACGCCCAGCTACGGGCGAGCGCGGCCTTCATCGACGCGGCGCTCGCGAACGACCAGCGGTGTCTCTACCTCGCGGACGCGAACGACCCGTCGACGATCGAGGACGCCCTGGCCTCAGTCGGCATCGACGTCGACCGACGTCTGGCCGACGGCGATCTGGAGATCTATCCGGCGAGCGACCTCTATGCGACCGACGCGTTCGACCCGGAGCGAAGCATCGATCTGTTGGCGGACCGAGCGCAGGCGACCGCCGACACCGACCGCTACGCGGGGCTGGCCGTCGCCGGCGAGAACACCTGGAGCTTTCGGACCGGATCGGAGTTCGGGGAGGTCCTCGAGTTCGAGGTCGGCTTCGACGACCGGTGTCCCGACCTCCCGCTGACCGCGATGTGTCAGTACGACCTCGACCGCTTCACGAACGACGCGATCGCCGCCGCCGTCTGGACGCACAAGCGGATCGTGTACCGGGACACGCTCTGTGAGAATCCATTCTACGTGTCGCCGGCTGACCGGCACGACCACGTCGACACCCCGGCCACGGAGGACGGAGGGACGGATCCGGACGGGACGGGGCGTTCGGCGGGGACGACGGACACGGATGCGGCCGGCGATCCCGGGATGGACGTCCGGTTGATGCTCGAACAGACCTTGGAACTCACGCACGCCCGCCGACAGATCGCCCGGCGCGAACAGCGTCTGTCGGTGGTCGATCGCGCCCTCAGACACAACATCCGAAACGAGTTGAACGTCGTTCTCGGCTACCTCGAGTTGTTGCGTACGGAATCCGACCTCGATCGGCGGACGCGTGAGTACGTCGACACCTGTCTCGAGTACACCGAGCGCGTCGTCGACCGCTCGGAGAAGGCCCGCCACATTCAGGGCACCCTCGAGGACGAATCGGTCGTTCCGGTGGACCCCGTTGCCGAGGTGGGTGCCGCCGTCAGACGCGTTCGCGACCGCTATCCGGAGATGACGGTCTCGGTGACGGCCAACGGACGGTCGCTGTCGGTGGCCGACGGATCGGTCGGGGGCGACCCACGAACCACCCGTGAGGAGGGGGCCCACGGCGTTCTCGATGTCGGGGACGCGGTCGACCTCGGCCGGGTCATCGCCCACGAACGGCTCGACATCGCGATCGTCGAGCTGCTCGTGAACGCGGTCACCCACCAGACCGACGACGAGTCCGAGGACCCGGTGGTGTCCATTACGCTCTCGACCACCGACGACGGCTATCTCGATCTGTCCGTCTCAAACCCCGGCCCGTCGATCCCGCTCGATGACCGGCGCGCGCTGTTGGCGGGGACGGAGACGCCGCTCGAACACGGCGGCGGGATCGGGCTCTGGCTCGTCAAGTGGATCGCCGATGCCTCCTACGGGCGGCTGTCGTTCCCCGATGACGGGAGCGACACGTCGACCGTCACCATCTCGTTGCCGTGCGTCGATCGGTGAACTGGACGAGAAACACGCGACCGGCACCCGTGCCGGCCCCCGGCTACCGCGTGACTGCGGTCGGCGCGGCGAACTCGACGGTCGTCCCCTCGTACCGGCAGTCCTCGAGGGCGTGTTTGGCCGCGAAGCCGGCCTCGTGGGCCGACCGGCCGCGACCGACGCCGACCTTGAAGTCGACGTCGGCCGCCTCGCTGACGTGATCGATCGTCGCCCGGTAGTCGGCCTCGGTCATATCGGGGCAGATGGAGATGATGTTGTCCCCGCCGACGAAAAACGAGAGCGCCCCGTGTTCCTCACGCAGACGCTTCATCAGGGCCGCATACCCCTGTTCGATCCGGATGAACGAGTCGAACTCGTTGAGCTGGTCGGTGTATTTGCCGGTCGCGTCGTTGACGTCGAAGTGGGCGATCGCGAGGTCGTCGTCGCCGGGCGCGTCGACGTACTCGCCGGCTAGCACCTCGGTCCGGCTGTGGTCCTGTGCGCTGCCGGCCGCCTGGATCCGCCCGGTCGCGTCCTCGAGCGCATCGATCGGGCGCTCGGCGACGGAGACGCCGAGGCTGACGGTAACGGGGTACCGGTTCCGGATCGTCGCCTGCAGCCGTTCGTGGTCGCGGCCGTCGAGGCCGTTCGTTACCGCGACCATGTTGTCGAACCGAGTGAAGAAGGCGTAGCCGTCCCGGGACCCGACGAACTGGGCGATGTCGGCGAACAGCCGCGACTGCATCGTCTGGAGGTCCATCTCGCGCCGCGGTTCGGGAGTGACCGTCCACGGGCCGTAGTTGTCGATCTGAACGAGCGTTACCTGGGTGGTCGTCACGATGTCCGTGTATGCGTGCCGGGGTCGTTTGAGGGTTCCGTTATCCACAGAATGGGCCATATCACGAAATCGTGACGATGAGTCCGCCACCGACGCCGGGACGCGTTCACGGCGTCGACGCCGAAAGCGTCCCTCCCATTTTGAGGAGAACGTCCGACCGCGGGTAGTGTTCAGATAAGCTGATTCCATGCGAAGGCGAACGATCTGAGCCACTCGTTTGCTGTTTCTGCTTCGGCGTTGCTGAAACAGTTTGAGAAACTGGTAGTTCTGCGTTTTACCCCACGAAAGACACATTCGACGTTGTTCCGATTTCCATGTCGTTCGTATCTAAAATCGAGGCCGTGTTTGCGACAGGCTCGCTGAAGTGGAACTGCGCCATCAACGAGAACGATCGCGTCATCGACATCGTGTTTGTCATGAAGTTCTGTGAAAAATTGATCTGCTATAACGTTTGTTCTTGTCGGTTCAAGCTGTGTATGTGGAAAATTGTTCGAGTCAGTGTCGACAGCAGCGTACAGCCAATAGTGTTCATCGTCGAGCTGAATCACAGTCTCGTCAACCGCAACGTGATTCGGGCTCCGACCAGTTTCTGGCTGTAAATCGGCTTTGTGAACCCAGTTATGAACGTTGATCGAACTTGATCAACACCGAATACCTCAAGAAATGAAACAGTATTCGAAAGAGATAGTCCAGACAAATGGAGCTGAATACTGAGCTTCATCAACAGCCGCGGTGTTGCTTCTCGCTCCACAAACTCTACGTTGATCTCGTCTAAACAGCCGCTGAGGCGGTCGTTTTCGGACATGAATCACTTTGAAAACGTACCGCCTCACCTTTCAATCCGTATCTGAACACCGCCCGACCGCGGGGCACAACCCCTACTACGCCGGCGTTCCTGTGACCGATATGGACTACGACGGAGCGGTCCTCGACGTCGACGGGACGGTGGTTCGCGGGGACGACCCGATTCCCGGTGCCGCCGAGGGATACGACCGGATCCGGGCGGCCGGGATCGATCCGCTGTTCGTCTCGAACAACCCGACGAAGGCTCCACCAGCATACGCTGATCGGCTCGCTGCGGCCGGCTTCACCGTCGACCCGAACCGGATCGTCACCGCGGGCACGGTCACGGTCGACTACCTCCGGGAGCGACACCCCGACGCGGACCACTTCGTGATCGGCGAGTCCGGGCTCTTCGAACAGCTGGCCGGGGCCGACCTCGGGACGACCGACGACGTGGAGACGGCCGACGTGCTCGTCGCGTCGATCGACCGCGAGTTCGACTACGGGGACCTCCGGGACGCGCTGTGGGCACTCGAGCGCGACATCCCGTTCATCGGGACCGATCCGGACGTCGTCATCCCCGCTGCCGAACGGAACGTCCCCGGATCGGGAGCCGTGATCAACGCGATCGCCGGCGTCGCCGAGCGGGACCCCGACATCACGCTGGGCAAGCCCTCACAGCCCGCGGTCGATCTCGTCCGGGAGCGTCTCGGCGTCGATCCCGAGCGCTGTCTCGTCGTGGGCGACCGGCTCGACACCGACATCGCCTTCGGCGAGCGCGCTGGGATGACTACCGTCCTCGTACGGACCGGAATCACCGACGACGCGCGGCTGGCTGCGACTTCCTACGAGCCGGATTACGTCCTCGACTCGCTTGCGGAGATCGACCGGGTGCTCGCGGACGGCGCGAAAACGCGATAACAATGGACGACTGACGGCTCAGAACGCGTCGCCGTACGCCGAGATGTCGGCCTGCAGTTCCTCGCGCAGCGCCGAGTGGACGTGACAGATGTCCTCGCCGCGCTCGACGATCTCGGCCAGATCGTCCTCGTCGACGTCGGCCTCGACGTGGAGGTCGAAGGCGATCGACGCCAGGTCGTCGTCATCGTCGAGCTCCGCGGAGGCGTCGATCTGGACCGTACCGAGGTCCTCGATCCCGCGCTGTTGGGCGCCAACGCGGAACGCCGGGATGTAACAGGAGGCGTACGTCGCCACGAGCGCCGTGTTCGGGTCCGGGCCGGTCTCGCCGGTGGCGTCGATCTGGAGGTCGAAATCGCCGACCTGGCTGGTGGACGCGTACCCCTCGTCGCTGACCGTCGTGGTTTCGATGTCGGACATATCACCTCGACATCCTCGCGAGACGGCCTAAAGGGTATCGGCCTCTGTCGCCGACCGGCCCGGCTCGAGGATCAGGAACGCGATCTCGTGGACCTAGATCTCGTAGCTCTCGTCGCCCTCGAGGACGACCGGTTCGCTCGGGCCGGCGGTCGCCTCGACCTCACGGACGAAGTCGTCGGTGTCGATCTCGATCGGCGGGAAGCTGTCGTAGTGCATCGGGATGGCGACGTCCGCGCCCACCCAGTCGGCGGCGATCGCGGCCTGTGCGGGCCCCATCGTGAAGTGGTCGCCGGCGGGCAGGGCGGCGACGTCCGGCTCGAGGAACGGAGCGATGACCTCGCGCATCTCGACCATCAGACTCGTGTCGCCGGCGTGATAGAACGTCGACGATTCGGCGTCGGACTCCTGGGTCGGCTTCGAGTCCGAGACCACGAAGCCGGCCGGCATCCCGGCGGAGGTGCCGTAGCCCGTGTCGATCCCGTTCGAGTGGTCCGCCCGCACCATCGTCACGAAGGCGTCGCCGCACTCGACGGTGCCGCCGAGGTTCATTCCCATCCCGCCGACGGCGCTGTCGTGGCCGAAGGTGTCCTGGACGTAGCCGACCAGCTCGGGCGTGGCGACGAGGGTGGCGTCCTCGTAGCGGTCGACGTCGCCGATGTGGTCGGCGTGGCCGTGGGTCAAGAGGAGATAATCCGGGTCCAGTTCCTCCGGCGAGACGTCCGTCTTCGGGTTGTCGAAGAAGGGGTCGATGAGCAGGTCCGTCTCGCCGACCGAAACGTGCCACGTGGAGTGGCCGTGCCAGGTGAGTTCCATATGCGTTCGTGTCATCGGTCGGATGACTAATAAAGGTCGCCGCCCGGGTCAGGAGCGTAACCGAAAAGCGGCACGATCACGTAGTGGCGTCTCTCCGACCGTCGGGATCGCGGGAGCCGGAAGCTGTAGTCTTAAGGCTGCCGCCCTCGGACGGGGTCGTATGCACACACGGGACCTCTCCGACCACTCCCCGTACGTTCCCGGTCGCGGCGACGAGGAGGTCGCCCGCGAGCTCGGGATCGATCCGGCGGAACTCATCACCCTCTCCTCGAACGAGAACCCCCACGGCGCGAGCCCCGACGCCGTCGAGGCGATCCGGGAGGGCGCCGAGTCGATCAGCGTCTACCCCAAGTCCTCACACGCCGACCTCATCGCGGCACTCGCCGAGGAGTGGGGCCTCGCGGACGAACAGGTGTGGCTTTCGGCAGGCGCCGACGGGTCGATCGACTACCTCTCCCGGGCGATGCTCGAGCCGGACGACCGGATCCTGATCCCCGATCCGGGATTCGCCTACTACGGAATGTCGGCGCGGTACCATCACGGCGAGGTCGCGACCTACGACCTCGACCCTGCGGACGACTTCGAGCAAACGGCCGAGTCGATTCTCGACGCCTACGCCGGCGAGCGGATGATCTACGTCACCTCGCCGCACAACCCCTCCGGCTCCGTGATGGACCTCTCGGAGGTCCGGCTGCTCGCCGAGGCGACCGCCGAGGAGACGCTCGTCGTGGTTGACGAAGCCTACGGCGAGTTCGCCGAGACGCCATCGGCGGTCGAGCTCTTCGAGGAACGCGACGACGTCGCCGTCCTCCGAACGTTCTCGAAGGCCTACGGGCTCGCGGGACTGCGCGTGGGATACGCGCTCGTTCCCGAGAACTGGGCGGACGCCTACGCCCGCGTGAACACGCCGTTCGCCGCCAGCGAGCTGGCCTGCCGCGCGGCGCTGGCCGCCCTGGCGGACGACGAGCACGTCGAGCGCTCGATCGAGTCGGCGCGGTGGGGCCGCGAGTACGTCCGCGAGCACGTCGACGCGCCGACCGTCGAGTCGGCCGGCAACTTCGTGCTGATCGAGGTCGGCGACGCCGAGTCGGTGACCGAAGCGCTCCAACACGAGGGGATCATCGTCCGTGACTGCACGTCCTTCGGTCTACCCGAACACGTCCGGGTCACGACCGGCACGCGCGAGGAGACGCGAGCGGCGGTCGAGGCCATCAACGACGTGCTCGCGCGGCTCGAACCGGGTGTGTCGGCGTAATGCGGGTCGCCGTCACCGGAACTCCGGGCACCGGAAAGACGTCCGCGACGCGGCTGCTCGAGGGTGAAGACGGGGACGAAGACGAGGCCGATGACGGGAACGCCCGCTCGGTCATCCACCTCAACGAGCTGATCGAGTCGGGCGAGGACCTCTGGACCGAGCGCGACGACGACCGGGGCTCGCTCGTCGCCGACCTCGAGGCGATCGCCGACCGGATTGGCGACTGGGACGGGATCCTCGAGTCGCATCTCGCGCACCACTTCGAGGCCGACCGGGTCGTCGTGCTCCGGTGTGCTCCCGAAATCCTCGAGGACCGGCTGACCGATCGGGGCGAGCCGCCGGCGACGGCGCGTGAGAACGCAGAGAGCGAGGCGCTGGACGTGATCCTCTCGGAGGCCGTCGAGCGGTTCGGACGCGAGAACGTCTACGAGATCGACACGACCGACGCGGAACCCGACGCGGTCGCCGACGCGATCCGGGCGGTCATCGACGGCGACCGCGAGCCCAGCGCCGGAACGGTCGACTTCACGGGGTACTTATAAACCGATGACGCTCGACCGCCTGCGACCGCTCGCGGACCGGCTGCTCAGTCCGTGGGTGGCGGCGGCCGACCGGCTGGGGATGAGCCCGGACGGGGTGAGCGTCGCGGCGTTTCTCGCGGCGATCGCCGCCGGGGTGGCGTTCGCGCTCGCGACGCCGGCCGGCTACCTCGCCGGCGCCGTCCTCGTGTTCGGGAACGGCTGGCTCGACCTCGTCGACGGCGCGCTGGCCCGCGAGCAGGGCGTCGAGTCCTCGGGCGGCGACCTGCTCGACCACGTCCTCGATCGGTACGCCGACATCGCGATCCTCGCCGGACTCGCGGCCGGGATCGGCCGGTACGGACTCGGGCTCGCGGCGGTGACGGGCGTGTTGATGACCTCCTACCTCGGCACGCAGATCCAGGCGGTCGGGCTGGGTCGGGAGTACGGCGGACTGCTCGGGCGCGCCGATCGGCTCGCGCTCGTGGGCGTGACGGGCGTCCTCGCGGCGGTCGTTCCCGGCCCGGTCGTGTCGACGACCGTGCTTCCGGACGCGATCCTCGACCTCGTCGGCCCCGCGATCGGCCCGACCGGGATCGGGATCGTGGCGATCCTTCTGGCGCTGTTCGCCGTCGTCGGCCATCTCACCGCACTCCAGCGGTTTCAGGGCGCCTGGGCCGATCTGTAGCCGGATGGAGGCGCGTCACCCCAACCCTGGTCCTTAAAAGCCTCGGCGAAATACGTGGCGATATGCCGACCTTCGAACTGTCCTTGTCCGACGACGTGTACTCCGAGTTCCAGCAGCTGGCCGACCAGGAGTTCGTCAGCGAGGAGCAGGCCGCCGAGGAGCTCATCGCCTCGGGGATCGAGGCGTACAACGTCACGATCGTCGACGAAGAGCCCCGCGACGAGATGATGGAAAGCGCCGAGAACAACATGTTCGACACCGCCGAGGATCCCGGCAGCATCGAGGACGATCGGCTCTGACGTTCTGCCACGGAGTGGCCGATGTTCTACTCGCCGCCGTCGGCGGCTTCTTGAGGCAGGGATAGTTCACCCTGTACTGAGCGATATAATTCCTTCACACCCAAGTACGATTCGTCCGCATTGGGAAGGAATATAGGATCCCACCAAAGAACTATATTACTCTCCATCCTGGGTTTCTCTATGAACGACCGACATCCGCCGGAAGAGTTTGCGGACGTCAACGAAGCGGTCAAAGAGGACTGGGTGTCCGAAACGACGCCCTACCAGCGCATTCGACAGGTCATTGCCCATACGTACAGCGCCGTCTCAGCTGGGTCGGTTGCTGACGATGCACGGACGGCTCCGAAGACCGCCCGAAAGCACCTGAACACACTCGCCGACGAGGGATTCGTCGAGACGACTGCCGGCGAACACGGCGGCACGCTCTATCGCCGCTCACCCGAGTCCCTCGTCGTTGAGCAGGCTACCGACATACTCAACCACGTCTCGACCGACGAACTCATCACGCGGATTCAGGAAATGCGCGAGCAGCTCACCGAGTACCAGACTGAATTCGGTGTCGACTCACCCGAAGAATTGGCCGTTGACCGGGCGAATCGGGCGCTCGCCGAGTCCGGTTCCCAACAGGAGGAGATCGATCCCGAGACGATTCGGGAGTGGAAGACACTCCGTCGGAACCTCGCGTTCGCGAACGCTGCCCTCTCGATCGGAAACGCCGAGCAGTTCGTCGACGGAAACCGTCGTTCAACCGGCGATAGCGTCCCCGCCTGAGCGATGTCGGAGTCTCCCGATCAAGCGGAAATTCACACGCTTCGTGGGGCCACCGACCGTCCAGCGCTGTTGAGGATCCGTGGTGTCATCGAGGAGATGGAACCGCTTGCGACACCCGAACTCGACGACTATCTCCACCCATCAGCCCTCGAAGTTGCGTTCGACGATGGGCTGTGTGAGGCTGAGGAGGCCACCATCGAGATTCAATGGACGACCCGGCACGATTACAAGTTCCATTACACGGACACGGAAGGGGTGAACCTTCGCTGGGGAAAGCACCCACACGGAGGAGACTACGTTCACGTCGACGGATCGGAACACTACCATCCACCGCCCGATGCGAGTTCGGATCCAGCCGAAGTCGAAGCCTCGTGTATCACACAGTCCCCTGAAGAGTTGGTCACTCGTGCCGTCCTCAAACTCTGGCGGGTCGCCTACCACACGGACTCGTATCGACCACTCAACGCGGGACGAAATCCACCGTGAAGTACCTCGGGGTCAAGCCCCGAGGCTTCACCGTCTTGGGGTCGCACCGCACCCGCAGGCGAATTTAATTCCCCTCGACCTTCCTGAGATGGGTCGGTTCGGAATAA